>NZ_KB944460.1:419871-582092 GCF_000389805.1 Cupriavidus sp. GA3-3 | reverse complement strand
CAGCGCCAGTCCGAAGCCCAGCAGCAGCGGCAGATGCAGGAATCGCGGCAACGCCAGGCGCAAGACATCCAGCGCCAGCAGATGGAGCAGCAGCGCCAGTCCGAAGCCCAGCAGCAGCGGCAGATGCAGGAATCGCGGCAACGCCAGGCGCAAGACATCCAGCGCCAGCAGATGGAGCAGCAGCGCCAGTCCGAAGCCCAGCAGCAGCGGCAGATGCAGGAATCGCGGCAACGCCAGGCGCAAGACATCCAGCGCCAGCAGATGGAGCAGCAGCGCCAGTCCGAAGCCCAGCAACGCCAGGCCGCCGACCAGCAGCGCCAGCAGGCGGAGCGCCAGCGCCAGATGGCCGAGCAGCAGCGGCAGGGCCAGGAGATGCAGCGCCAGCGTTTCGAGCAGCAGCGGCAAATGCAGGAGGCGCAGCAGCGGCAGGCCGAGGCGGCCCAGCGCCAGCAGATGACACAGCAACGCCAGATGCAGGAGCAGCAGCGGCAGATGCAGGAGCAGCAACGGCAGATGCAGGAGCAGCAACGGCAGATGCAGGAGCAGCAACGGCAGCAGGCCATGCAGCGCCAGCAGGCGGAACAGCAGCAGCGCCACATGCAGGAGCAGCAGCGTGCCGCGCAGGAGCAGCAACGTGCAATGCAGGAGCAGCAGCGGCACCAGCAGGACCAGCAACGGCAGATGCAGGAGCGCCAGCGGCAGCAGATGGAGCAGCAGCGCCAGCAGCAGCAACAGCGCGCCCAGAACTAACGCGGCCAGATGGAGGCGCGCAACGGGCGCGACGGCGATCGCCGGCAGTAGCACGGCCCGCTTGACGGAGCCCGGAAGGCAGAAACCCCGGCAGGCCTCGCGGCCTGCCGGGGTTTGTTCTTGCGCGGTGCCGCGCGGGCGCCGCCGCGGCCTGGCTTACTTCGCCAGCTCCGACAGCCGGACCTGCGAAATCTTGCCGTTCTGCACCCAGCCGACGATGGTGTCGGCCATCGAACCGCCCTTGGCGTCGATGCCGTCGACTTCGTTGGGGTTGACCTCCTTGGCCAGGCCCTTGACCGCGTCGGGCATCTTCGCCCGGATCGCTGCCGCGTCGCTGGTGGTGCCGGCCAGCTTCATCGCACCGGCCAGCGCGTACACCATGGTGTAGTTCAGCGACATCTCGGTGGTGGCATCGCGCCCGTCATGCAGCTTCTTGTACTTGGCGTTGAAGTTCTGCGCGGCGGGGCGGCTGTCGTTGACCAGCGGCAGCACGCCGATGGAACCCTCGAGCATGCCCAGGCCGTTGGTGACCTTGGCCATCTCGTCCATCTTGGCCTGGTCCATCACGATAAAGCCGCCCTTGAAGCCCAGTTCGCGCGCCTGCTTGACCACCAGTGCGGTCGGTTCCGACGGGCCGCCGACGAACATCACGTCCGGCTTCTCGCTCATCGCGCGCGACACGCCGCTGTAGAAGTCCGTGGCCTTGGTGTACGACATCGGGTTGTTGGCCACCACCTTGCCGCCGGCCGATTCCCACGCCGGCACGAAGGCCTGCACCCAGGCCTTGGCGTAGTCGTGGTCGGCCGGGGCCAGCGCCACGTTCTTGCCGTAGCGCTTCATCTGTGCCTTGACGAAGGGCTCGATATAGCCCGTGTACGCGGGCGGGATGCGGATGGTCAGCTTGTTGCCGGCGTCGGTGATGCGCGGCACGCTGGAGTAGGCCATCACCAGGAATTTCTCCTGCTCATTGAAGGCCTGCAGCGCGAAGATGCCGCCCGAATGCGGGACGAACACCGCCGGGGTCTTGTGCTGCTGCACCAGGCGGCGGCCGTTGATGGCGGCCTCGGCGGGCGAGTACTTGTCGTCCAGCGCCACCACCTCCAGCTTGACCTTCTTGCCCTTGACTTCCAGGCCGGATGCATTGATCTCGTCCACCGCCATCTGCACGCCCGACAGCACGTTCTTGCCATACAGCGCGGCGCCGCCGGACAGCGGGCCGGTATAGCCGATCTTGACCACTTCCTGCGCCAATGCGGCGCCAGAGGCCAGCATGGCGGCCACGGCGGTGGCGGCCAGCGGGAAGATACGGCGCATGATGTTGCTTTGCATTGCTATGTCTCCTGAAAGTACTGCGCTTGCTAGGTCTGGTTGTGTTTTGCTGTCGCGAGGCCGGCTCCTCTGAACCTACCCCCCGATATACGCCTTCCGAATCCCCTCATCCTTCAGCAACGTATCCCGATCCCCCTCCATCACGATGCGCCCGCTCTCGATCACATAGGCGCGATGCGCGATGCCCAGCGCCGCGTAGGCGTTCTGCTCGGCCAGCAGCACGGTGGTGCCGGCACGGTTGATGCGCTGGATGATCTCGAACATCTGCTTGACCACCAGCGGCGCCAGCCCCAGCGACGGCTCGTCCAGCAACAGCGCGCGCGGGCGGCTCATCAGGGCGCGGCCCAGCGCCACCATCTGCTGCTGCCCGCCGGACAGCGAGCCGGCCGGGTCGTCCTTCTTCTGCCGCAGGATCGGGAACAGTTCATAGACCTCTTCCAGCGTCTTGCGGATGCCCGCACCATCGCGCCGGTGCACGTAGGCGCCCAGCACCAGGTTCTTCTCCACGCTCATCGCCGGGAACAGCTTGCGGCCCTCCGGGCAGTGCACCAGCCCGGCCTGCACGATCTGCGACGGCTTCATGCCCGACAGCTCGCGCCCATCGAAGCGCATGCTGCCACCGCTGATGCGGTGGATCGCGCTCATCGCCAGGAAGATCGAGCTCTTGCCGGCGCCGTTGGCGCCCAGCAGCACCACCAGCTCGCCGGCGCCGGCGTGCAGGGTGATGTTGTCGAGGGCGCGGAAGCTGCCGTACGACAGCGAGACGCGTTCAAGCTGCAACATGGTCGGCTCCCAGGTAGGCCTCGATGACATGCGGATCCTGCTGGATCTGCGCGGGCGTGCCTTCGGCAATCTTCTCGCCGTAGTTCAGCACCATGATCTTGTCTGCCAGGCGCATGATCATGTCCATCTTGTGTTCGATCAGGCAGACCGTCTTGCCATGGCGCACCATCTTGCGGATCAGCTCGGCCAGGCCCACGGTCTCTTCCGGGTTCACGCCGCCAGCGGGTTCGTCGAGCAGCAGCAGTTCCGGGTCGGTCGCCAGCGCCAGCGCAAAGGCCACCCGTTTGCGCGCCTCTTGCGTGATATCGGCGGCGACCTCATGCGCCAGGTGCGACAGCCCGACGAAGTCCAGCGCCGCTTCGGCCTTGTCGCGGCACAAACGCTCTTCCTCGCGCAGGCGGCGCGTGCTGAACAGCACGTCGCGCAGGCCCGAGTGGGTGCGCAGGCGGTGGCCGACGATCAGGTTGTCGAGCACCGTGGCGCGGTCGAACAGCGCCGTGGCCTGGAAGGTGCGGGCCACGCCCAGGCGCGCGATCTGGTCGGCGCGCAGGCCGGCCACGTCCTGGCCCTTGAACAGGATCTGGCCGGAGCTGGGCGCATGCGTGCCCGCCACCAGGTTGAAGAAGGTGGTCTTGCCAGCGCCGTTGGGGCCGATGATGGCGTTGATATGGCCTGGCTCGAAGGTCACCGAGACATCGTGCACCGCGGTCAGGCCGCCGAATTTCTTGGTCAGGTTGCGGATCTCAAGCATGGTCGGCTCCGGCGCGGGTGGTCGGGACAGCGGTGACGGGTTGTGCAGGGAACTGCGCCGCCAGCTTGCCGCGCCGTTCGGCCGCGGCCTTGCGTGCCTGCTTCTTCAGCCAGGAACCCACGATGCCGTCCGGCACGAAGATGATCAGCAGGATCAGCACCGGGCCGAACACCAGCATGCGGTAGTCCTGCATGAACTGCAGCGACTGCGTGATCCACGGCACCAGCACCGCGCCCAGCAGCGGCCCGAAGATGGTGCCGATGCCGCCTACCAGCATCGACATCACCATCTCGAAGGTCAGGTCGGTGCGCGCGATATCCGGCCCCAGGAAGCGCACCTGCCCGGCGTACAGCGCACCGGCAAAGCCGGCGTAGCCCACCGACAGCACGAACGACAGCACCTTGGTGCGCATCAGGTTGATGCCCAGGGCCTCGGCCAGGGCGTCGCTGTTGCGAACCGCCATGAAACTGCGGCCCAGCAGCGAGGTGACGATGCGGTGCATCAGGAAGGTGCCGACCGCCAGGAAGAACAGCACCAGGTAGTACTGCGCCTGCACGCTGTCGAAGCTGAGCGGCCCGATCGCGGCCGGCACCGGGATTCCGATCAGGCCCACCGTGCCATGCGTCAGGCTTTCCCACTTCTCGATCAGCAGGTAGATGATGTAGCCCACGCACATGGTGAAGATCGAGAAGTAATGGCCCTTCAGCCGCAGCGACACCACGCCGACCACATAGCCCAGCACCATGCAGACCACGCCGGCCAGCACGAAGGCCAGCCAGAACGGCACCTGGTGGTCCACCGTCAGGATGCCCAGCGTATAGGCGCCGATGGCCATGAAGCCGCCATGGGCCAGGTTCAGTTGCCCGGTGTAGCCGGTGATCAGGTTCAGCCCGAGCGTGGCGATGGCATAGATGAAGGCCAGCGTCATCACGGTCAGGTAGTAGCTGTTGGGCGTGATCAGCGGGAAGGCGATGGCCAGCGCCAGCAGCAGCGTCCAGCCGGTTTTTCCTTGCAGTGCTTTCATTGTGTTGTGCTCCTCAGGCCGTCTTGCCGGCAAACAGGCCCTGCGGCCGGATCGACAGGATCACCACCAGCAGCACGAAGGCGATGATGTCCTTGTAGTCGGTGGAAACGTAGAAGCCGCCGAAGCTCTCGGCCATGCCGATGATCAGCCCGCCGACGATGGCCCCGGGGATGCTGCCCATGCCGCCCAGGATGATGATGACGAAGGCCTTGGTGATCACCAGGTTGCCCATGCTGGGGTAGACCAGGTTGATCGGGGCGTAGAGCGTGGCGGCGATTGCGGCAAGCGCGCCGGAGATGGCAAACACCAGCAGCGTCACGCGGGTGGCGTCGATGCCGACCAGTGCGGCGCCTTCGCGGTTCTGCGCCATGGCCATGATGGTGGCGCCGGTCATGGTGCGCGTCAGGAACAGGTGCAGCAGCACCATCAGCGCAAAGGCGGCGCCGATGATCAGCAGGCGCTGCAGCGGCGCGGTCAGCCCGAACACGTCGACGATCTGGCCATAGGGCGTGGGCATGCGGTGGAAGTCCGCGCCCCACAGCGCCTGCGCCCCGGCTTCCAGGAACAGCAGGATGCCGATCGCGGCGATCATGTCGTGCAGCTCGGGCGAGTTGCGCAGCGGGTGGAACACCAGCCGGTCGGCAGCCATCGACAATACGGCCACCACCAGCGCCGCGCCAAGCATCGCCAGCCAGTAGTTCACGCCCAGCGATGTCATCAGGAAGTACGACACATAGGCGCCAGCCATGTAGAAGGCGCCATGCGCGAAGTTGGGCACGTGCAGGATGCCGTAGACCAGCGTCAGGCCAAGCGCCACCAGGCTGTAGACGCCTCCCAGCGTCAGGCCGTTCAGGAACTGTTGAAGGAACAATGCCACAGGGGTACCTCGTGCGGTTCGGGAAACCAGGCACGCAGCGGCAAAGGCCGTGCGTGTTCCGTCGCGGCGGCGCCAGGCGCGGCCACGGTCAGGAAGTCGGGGGTGGAACTCAGGCGGGCGGCAGCGCCGGCTCGCGCGCTGTGATGCGCGGGCGGGATGGCCTGGCCCAGGGCGCGCCGTGGCGCTCACGGTGCGGGTGTGCAGATGCGTGTTGCAGGTACTGCATGGTTGTCTCCTGTGCGATGCGGCACGCTGGCCGCCCGGCAAGCCGGGGCACCTGGCCGCGTCGGCGTGGACGGCGGCGTTGCGACCCGGTGACGAGGTGTCGGGAGTATTCCCGCACGATCGTTCGTTTTCACCGACTTTTGCATAGGCGTCGCGGCATCGTCAAGGAAAGCGGCGGAGTATTCCGCACCGCGAAATAGCAGTCGGCGCGTCTCCGGGTAAGCCCGGAGGCTTGCCCCGCCATCCATCGACAAGGCCGATGACCCCTATGCGTTCCCTGCATGGACAGCAGCCCGCCATTCCTTTGTTGCTGACTTCATTGATGCGACTGCGGATTGCGTGCCCAGCACATCCTGCGTTCTTTTTGATAGCATCGCGCAGGCTTCCTTCTGCCCTGGCGGTCGCCTGGTCGGCTTCCTTTATCGCGTGGGCGCTGGTGTAAAAAACCCTAAAAATCAAGAGGAAGGAGAGTTCTATGAAGAGGCTCATAACGGCGATTTGCAGTTGCCTGCTGCTCGCTGCATGCGGAGGCATGCACGTGCGGCCTCCCGGCGACTATGTGTTGGCTGGTGAGCCAGCGCCTTCCAGCAATCTCGTGAGGGTGGCTTTCGACCAGCTTGGGGATGTTTATCCCCGAGACGCTTCCAGCATTCCCTGGCCGCAACGGGCGCCGGGCGTGAATTCTCGCTTTGCACTGAGCGACATTCTTGAACATGGCGATCACGGTCGGCGACTGTACGGTCCAGAGCAACGGCGGGAAGCGGAAGATGCCGTTGTTGCAGCGCTCAATTCGAAGCTTGCCGCTGGCGACACGCTCCTGGTGCTGGTGCATGGCTTCAATGAGGACTTCGAATCCGCGCAACGGCTGTACAGCGGTTCCCGTAATCTGCTTGGCAGTGAAAAGCCGGCGGTTATTCTTGAGGTCTACTGGGACGGACTTCGAACGCGCAACCCGGAGATCATGACGGAGCAAACGCGACTTACCTTCTGGCCGGATGCGCTTCTGAGCTCCAACTACGCTGGCCAGAGGGGTTTGCGGCCCATCTTGAATCGGCTTTCGAAGCCTGTCGATCTCCGCTTTCTTGTGCACTCGCGAGGTACGGCTGTGGCCCTCTCAGCAGTGGCCGACCCTGTTTATGAGCGCAATTTCGGAAACGATCCGGAGAATCGTGTCCGTCCGCTGGACAACCCCAATATTCGTAGCATTAAGATCGCAGCCTTTGCGCCGGCAGTGGGGAGCGGACATGTTGGCCAAGCCATCTATGACAAGTGGGGAAATCACCCCGTTGATCTGGCTTTCACAGTAAATCCTTGGGACCTGGCACTCTCAAAGCTCTTTGTCTTTCATGACACTTTTTGGGGTGACACAAGTCTAGGCACATCCGAACATTTCGTCCGAGCTCGGATGGAGGAGCATTTCGCGCGGCTCCGCCTCATCCCTGTCAGATTTCCCAATAAAATCGGTCATGCTCTGGACAAATACGTTGAGGGAGACCCCGACGCAGCTACCTGCATCATTCGATTTGCAGGCCTGACATCGTCCGAATGCCCGTCGAGCGTTGAAATCATTCATTTGCGTGATGGGCAGTGACGGCTCTCAGGCTTACGCAGGCGGCTATCCATCGTTAGCATTGTTTTCGGCTGCGGGTTAGACTCGACCCGCAACTGCGGGGAGGCAAGGAGTCCTCCCTTCCTGCTTGCCGCGTGCGGCATCACTCCGTCAGGCGCAATGTGACCGTGCGTGGTGACGCGTCGACGGATGCCAATGCGGCCAAATTGGCGGGACAATTCTGGAGCCGCGACCACATCACGCCTTCGGCGGTTTTGCGTACGCCGACGGCAACTGCTGTTTGTATGGAAGTGGCTAGCGCCTCATTGTTGATCGAGAACAGCCAGCCACCTCGAATCGCAATGCCAACGGCTGCAAACGTGCCAGCCTCGGCGCGGTCGCCGATATTGTCCACTTGCTTGAGCTTGTCAGTGTTGTCCTTGCCTGCACACATGGAAGCGGAGGCCCTGCACAGGGACGAATTTTTTGCCCCAGGGACGCGGATGCGGTCGTCACCCGTCGCCTCGAACAGGACACGCACCAAGTCAGAAACCACCGCATTGGGGTCGATCTTGTTTGTTGAAACCTTTTTGTCCCCCGCCAGATCGACCGTGGCGGCCAGACCTGGAAATCCATAGCTCTTGCCCGCACGACTCACAAACGTCTGCTCGCCCAGTACGCCCAGGATCCGGCAGGGGGTGACCTTACCTTCCTCCTGGCACAGCCGCTGTCCGAGGTCCTTGGCAAGCTGGTCGATCTGGGCATCCGCAGCCGTCAAGACCGTCTCGTCCTTGATCGACTTCTTGAGCTTGTCAAGGAGCTTGGACTTCAGGTCGGGGTAGTCAAAATCGAGTGTGACGATTTTTCCATTCCGGAAGTAATCCGACACATAGCGCGCCACGAGGAGCCGCAGTGTCACCTGAGCGGCATCTTGCGCCTGCGTAGTAGTTGTTATCTGGTTGAGTCCATAGGTCTTCGCGTAGTGGCCCAACGCTTGCGCTGCCGCACCGACCCACCCTTCGCCGCTGGTGGCGAACGATACGTCCTGAATCATCCCGGTCCATTCACGGCGGCTGATGGTAATTTCGCCGCCGCCAAATTTCGACGAGGTAACCGCAGGGTCCGCTGGCGCCAGGTCTCGAAACAGCGTCGAAGTCAGTACCTGATTGGCGCGATCCACTGCATCAGGCGCAAGAGCGTCGAGATTGACCTCGATGCCGCTCGGATCAATCCCGAGTCGTGCGAACAGCCCTTGTGAAAAGCCCGTGAGATGATCATCGTATGCTGCAGCTGACGCCGGCACAGCGCTTCCGGAAGTGGCGGACGCCAGCATACTCAGCCCGAGTTGCAGATCAGTGCGATTGCGCTGGTTGCCCGACAAGCTGGCATTCACTGCGGCCGGCGGCATAGTCGTTGGGGACAGGGCGTATTCAGCTTTCGCACGTGCACAAGCGCTGACAGGCGAGCCAATGACTACCGTCGTGCCTGTGTCTGCGATCTTCTTGTTGAAGTCGCCAGCCGTGATGCATCCGCCGAGTGATGGCAACACCGTCGCGAAAAGCACACCCCTAAAGCATTTCCTCATAGCCATTGTTCCATCGACGAACCGTCGGAGTTGAATAGGATGCCGGGATGTTTAGGGCGGCGGAGAGAACTGTCCGCCCGCCAACTACCTGGCCGACTGCACCTAAGCGACATAAGTCAGCCACGCGGGCAGTTCATTGGATGGCTTCCGTCGTGTTTTTCACATGCTCTGGGGCTGGACGGGCAGGAATATTCCTGACAAGGCAACCACGCCGCGAGTACTACGACGCAATCGGTGAAACTGTTCGTGCGTGACGCGTTGCGCGAGAGTGCGCGATGCATTTGGTCCCCGGAGGGAGTTGCTGAAGGCTACCGCAAGAGTTCAATACCGCAAATCCCCCCAAGAAGGGGGATCTGACACCTTGATCTTTTCAGGCCTGGCGACGGCACGGGCGCCGCTCAGCAGCGGATCGCGCCGGACAGGAAGCGGAAGCAGCCGGCGGCCGCCGGCATCCTGGGCGCCGGTTCCTTGCGCATCATCAACGCCACGCGGCGCTTGAAGCTGGGGCTGCCCAGGGGCACGGCACGCAGCGCCACATCGTTGATGCCCTGGGCGTATAGCCGGGACAGCAGACCGACCGCGAGCCCCGCGCGCACCAGGCTGTAGAGCGATTCGCTGTACTGCAACCTGCAGGACGCGGCGGCCGAAGGCATCCGCTACAGCGAGTTCTTCTGGAACCCCACCGACACCGTCAGACAGTCCGGCATTCCGTACCGCGCCGCCATGGAAGCCATCGTGCGCGCGATCGTCGATGCCGAGGCAGGGTTTGGCATCGTGGGGCGGCTGGTGCCGTCGATCGACCGCGAAGCCGATCCGCCGAGGCGGTCGAGATGGTCGACTGGGTCATCGCCGACCGCCGCGACGAGGTGATCGGCATCGGCATCGACTATCGAGAGAATGACCGGCCGCCCGAGCTGTTCGCCGAGGCCTATCGCAAGGCCCGCGCCGCCGGGCTGAAGACCACTGCCCACGCCGGCGAGTTCGGCACGCCCTGGACCAATGTGGCCACCGCGCTGGACCTGCTGCAAGTGGATCGCATCGACCATGCCTACACCGCCATTGACAACCCCGAGTTCGCGCAGCGTTGCGCGGACCGCGGCATCGTCTTCACGGTGGTGCCGACCAATTCCTACTACCTGCGCACGCTGCCGCGCAAGCGCTGGGCGCTCGATCACCCGATCCGCCATATGCCGGGCATGGGCTTGCGTGTGCACCCCAACACCGACGACCCCGTGCTGCACCACGTCACCGCCAGCCAGGCCCGGGGGATGATGGTGCGCGATTTCGGCTTTGGCCTGGACGACCTGCGCGAGTTCATGCTTAACGGGCTGGACGCCGCGTGGATCGACGACAGCACGCGCCGTGCGTGGCGGGCGTAACAGTGCGCCGAGTTCGATGCGCTGCGCGCCAGGCTGTTCGCGGCCCCGGCTGCCCGAGGCTGCAGCCTGGTCCGTTTCCGTTCCGCTGTTCGTGGACCAGTTCCTGTCCAGGCGTACTGACATCTTCCTGATCGGGCGCTACCAGCGTGCTATAGGCGAAGCGACTACGGCGGCGATTTTCGGCTACCCGACTTCCGCCGGGCGCGATCAGGTGGTGGTTACCACGGGGATGCGGCATCGGTTCTGACCGGCCGCGAGGAAGCTGACGCCCGGCAGTGTCATTGCGTGGGGAAATCGATCTCAGCGCGCCTTGGCGATTCCTCAACCAGCCAGCTCGCGGTGCAACGCCACATATTCCTGCGCCAGCTTGTGGCGCGGATCCAGATGGATCATGGGGGTGGCATGCTGATGCGATTCGCGGATCTTCACCGATGCAGATAGCCGCGATTCAAGTACTGGCAGGCCCTCGCTTACCAGTTCGTCGACCAGCTTCTGCGGCAAGCTGGCTCGCGGCTGGAACTGGTTGATCACGATCCCCTCGACCTGCAGCCCGTCGTTGTGGTCCTGTTGGATTTCCTTCACGTTATCGAGCAGCGTGTAGAGGGCACGGCGCGAGAAGTCATCGCAATCGAACGGGATCAGGCAGCGCTCCACGGCGATCAGTGCGGAGCGGGTATAAAAATTCAGGGCCGGTGGCGTGTCGATGTAAATGGCGTCATAGACTGCCTCCAGCTCGAGCAGGGCGTCGCGTAGCTTGTAGATCTTGTAGCGGGATTCGAGCTTGCCGTGGAGGGAATCCAGGTCAGGATGCGCCGGCATCACATCGAGGTTCTCGAACGGCGTCGGGTGGACAAAGGACGTAAATTCCACCGGCCTGAAGTTGTAGGTCAGGGAGGTCTCGAAGAAGTTCGCCGCGGTCGGACTTGCCTCCGCGGCCCGCGCGCCAAGCAGGTACTGGGTGGAGTTGCCTTGTGCATCCAGGTCAATGACCAGGGTGCGCAAGCCCTCGCTGGCGCTGATCGCCGCGAGATTGCACACAATGGTCGATTTTCCGACCCCACCCTTCTGATTGAACACGACGCGCCGCATTTGCCCCTCTGGAGAGAATCGATCCGAAAGCGGCAGCATACCTCAGCGTGAGGTTCCCGGCAGCACCCCGCCCGGCTATGACAACGATATTCCAGGCCGTGATGAGGTGGCACCCGCGGGCAGGCGATTCACTGGGTGCCAGAGTCAGCCGTCCGATTCCTGCTCGCGGTACCATTGGCGCCTTGAGGTGGTCCCGCGCTTGCATCTCATGGACCCGCCTTGTGCTGCACACTATGCGGCTCACGCCACCGAATGCATCGACATGGTTGCCGACCTTGCCCGTTCCTGGTTGACCTTCAGCGCGCCTGTGGCCGCTGCACAGGCTGCCGGCCGCCCGCTCGTGGCGCTCGAATCCACCATCATCGCCCACGGCATGCCCTACCCGGAGAACGTTCGCACGGCGCGCGAAGTGGAGGCCCTGATCCGCGACCTGGGAGCCGAGCCCGCGACGATCGCGCTGATTGGCGGGCGAATCCGCATCGGGCTTTCGAACGACGAGCTGGAGCTGCTGGGGCGCTCGGAGCGGGCACACAAGGTGAGCCGCCGCGACCTGCCAGCCGTGCTGGCCGGCGGCGGGCTCGGCGCCACGACCGTGGCCGGCACGATGATATGTGCCGCGCTGGCGGGCATTGAGGTCTTCGTCACCGGCGGGATTGGCGGCGTGCACCGCGGTGCGCAGGAAACCTTCGACATCTCGGCTGACCTGCAGGAACTGGCCAGGACCTCGGTGGCGGTGGTCTGTGCCGGGGCGAAGTCCATCCTGGACATCGGGCTCACGCTGGAATACCTGGAAACACACGGTGTGCCGGTGCTCAGTTGTGAGCAAGACAATGTTGCTGCGTTCTACACGCGCGACAGCGGCTTTCGTGCTGACTTCAGGCTGGACGGCGCGGCGGAGCAGGCACGCTTCATCCGCACCAAGTGGGACTTGGGCCTGGCGGGCGGCGTGGTGTTGAGCACACCGGTGCCGCAAGCGGCAGCGATGACGTCCGGGGAGATCGACGCGCTGACTCGGCAGGCGCTTGCCGAGGCCAGGGCGCAGGGAATCACCGGCAAGGCCGTGACGCCTTTCCTGCTGGCTCGCATCAAGGCGCTGACGAGCGGACGCAGCCTGGCGACAAACATCGCGCTTGTGAAACACAACGCCGAGGTGGGAGCAAGGCTTGCGCTGGCATTGGCACGCGCGGGGCGCGGGGCGGGCGCAGCCTAGTCATGTGAGCAGGCCGGCATCCGCAGGGTGCGGGCGCGCACCTGGCAAGCTGGGTCTATGCGCCAACGTCGCCTAATCTTGTGTCTTAGCGATCAGCGAGTGGAAAACTCGCCTGAAGTCGCAACGCGTACATTTTCGATCCGGGGCTAGCGGAAGGAGTCATCATCATGCGACTCTCACTAATAGTCAGCGGCGCCATGCTGGCGCTTTCGGCATGTACATTGGAACCGGCCGGAACAGGCGCCTTTACAGTCATGGGGCCGGCCAGCTTCGATCGCACCTTCACCGCAGCAGCCGGGGCCATGCGCGACCAGGGCCTGGCGATCAGCGTCGAGGACCCGGTCAATGGCGTGGTCGTCGGCAGTCTGGATACCACGACGGTGATGGCCGGTGTGCACCAGCAGGCAGACGGCTACGTGCGGGTGGAATTCGACGGCATGGCTGCACACGATCCAGCGTTGATGGCGCGAATTTCGCGCAGCTACAACCGCCGCATGGGCCGCTGAATCGCGTCAGAGGTCAATTCAATGGATGTCCGCTTTCCGGAAGCGGACCCTGACGAGCCAGATCACGACCGGCTGTCTGCCCTTCAGAACGCTCGGACGTCGGGGACGCGGGCATGGCTCGGGCAAAGCGCCAGCGCGAAATCCTCCGGATCCTTCTGGGTGTTGCCGTGAGGCTTCCTGACCGATCCATGGGTTCAACGCGGATTCGCCTTCCCATGTCCGCGCCGTTCAGCGAGCGCGTCGGCGAGTGCTCTCACCCGCAATAGTATGTGGCGATGGCTGGGGGCCTGAGCAACCTCTCCGTCTGGCAGCAGAGCAGCGCGCCTGGCGGCCTGCTGGCGTTGGCGCAGGGTATGGGTCCGCTCGGCCAGGTAGGGCAGGTTCGCCGATAGGCATGCCCCTTTAGTCGCCGGCTCTGACGGGCTTGGTAATTGCAGTCGCGACTCCGCGTCGTTCACTTTCTTGGCCGGCGCCGGAGCCCGGGGAAAAGGATCGCGGCGAGCAATAGTCCTCCGCCGGTGAGAATCAGAATGTCCTGCATGCCTTGCGCCTCCCACGAAGATGCCAGATCGAGCGAGCCAATCTTAGGGATAACGCTGTCGCAGTGCTATCCGCCTCTGTCCGACAAGATGTTGGACCGAGCGCAGGAGTTCGGATCGCCGACGCGCGCTCGCATGCAATACGCCGCCGGCCGGCATTGATCGCAAAAATGACCGCAAAGCCAGAGGCACAGGCAGCGAACGTGCGCCGTACGAAACAAATGTAATCGTTTGTTAATGCCGCCCCCGCAGCCCCGTGTTGCCAACAGATGCTTCCTTCCGCTTTGGTACGATGCCGCTCTTTCCGCAAAGCGTCCCGCCACCGTGAATCGCCGCTGTATATTGTTTTTTCGTGAGTATTGCGCACGGTGGCTCATCCGCATCCAATCGCTGGCCGCTGCCGGCATCACGATAGCCAGGCGCGTCTTTCCCGGCGCGCTGCGCCGCCTTGGCCACCCGACGCGACGCGGCATCATGCTGACGCTCGCCGCGGTGCCGGCGCTGTTTCTGCTGTACGTGCTGGCGCTCGTGCCGTTTACGCCGGGCATCGGCGACATCCGCAAAGCCCGCATCGACCGCCCAGCGCTGATCGTATCGGCCGACGGCAGAGTGATCGACGAATTCAAACCGGTCAATCGCGAGTGGGTATCGCTCGGGCAGATCTCGCCGTACATGGTCGCTGCATTGATCGCCACCGAAGATCGCCGCTTTTATGAGCATCACGGGATCGACTGGCTGCGTACCGCCTCGGCTGCGCTGCATACGTTCTCCGGCGACCGACAGGGTGGCTCGACGATCACGCAGCAGCTTGCGCGCAACCTATATCCCGACGAAATCGGCCGCGCGCCGACCCTCGCACGCAAGCTCAGGGAAGCGATCACGGCGCTCAAGATCGAAGCCGTGTACAGCAAGGATCAGATCCTTGAGACATACCTGAACAATGTGCCGTTCCTGTACAACGCCTACGGCGTGGAAATGGCCGCACGCACGTATTTCGGCAAATCGGCGCATCAACTCGACATCCTCGAGAGCGCGACACTCGTCGGCATGCTGAAGGCCAACAGCACCTACAACCCAGTGCTGAATCCCGAGCGCGCATTGGAGCGGCGAAACACCGTGCTAGGGCAGATGAACAAGTACGGGAAGCTCAAGCCCGACGCTTACACCTGGCTGAGGCGGCAACCGCTCAACGTCAATTTCGGGTTGCAGAGCGCGCCACGAAGCGCGGCGCCGCATTTTTCCGCGCAACTGCGCAAGTGGCTGATCACATGGGCCGAGCGCAACGGCTACAACATCTATGCCGACGGGCTTGTCGTGCGCACAACCATAGATTACCGTCTGCAGACGATGGCGGTGCAGGCGATGGACTGGCAGGCGAGCCAGTTGCAATGGATCGCGAACGGGGCATGGAACGAACGCACTGGCTGTTGGCCAGGCAACGACCTGTTCCGGACATTCATCCGGCAAACGCCTGACTATCGTGCAGCACGCGATGCTGGTCAATCGGATCAGGTCGCGCTCAGGAAGCTCGGCATGAATCGCACGTTTGTCCGCGCACTCTGCCGGAGCAAGACTCAGGTCCAGGCGGGTTTTGTCGCGATCGATCCGCGCAACGGCGATATCAAGGCATGGGTGGGTAGTCGCGATTTCGGTGATGCACCATTCGATCACGTGCAGCAGGCCCGGCGCCAGCCGGGTTCTACCTTCAAGCCATTCGTCTACGGGGCGGCGTTCGCGGACGGCGCGCGGCCAGGCGATACGATCGTAGACCGGAACGTCGCCATTCCACTGGCCGGCCAGGCGATCTGGCGGCCTACCGATGCGGCGCCGCCCACCGACCGGCCGATGACGCTGCGCGACGCGCTAGTGTATTCGCGCAACCGCGTCACCGCTCAGCTCATGCAAAAGGAAAGCCCCGAGAAGGTCGCACGGCTCGCGCGCGCGATGGGCGTGCGCGACAGTCCCCTCGAAGCGGTGCCGTCGCTCGCGCTCGGCACGAGCCCGGTCACGCTCAAGGAAATGGTATCGGCGTACAGCACGATCGCGAACCGCGGTGCCTATGTCGAACCGCGCATGGTTACCCGGATCGAGGATCACGACGGCAAGGTGCTCGCCGAATTTGCGAGCGCATCGCCGGAACAGGCACTGTCCGCCGCCGCCGCGCAAACGCTCGTCGATGTGATGCGCGACGTCATTATCCGCGGCACCGGCGCAGGCATCCGCACGCGCTTCGGGATTCGCGCCGACGTGGCCGGCAAGACGGGCACCACGCAGGACAACGCGGATGGCTGGTTCATCCTGATGCATCCGCAACTGGTCGCGGGCGCGTGGGTGGGTTTTGACGATGGACGTGTGACGCTCGGTAACGACTGGGGCCAGGGCGCGCATAGCGCGCTGCCGATGGTGGGCGCGTTCTACGACATGGCGCTGCGCGCACGAGTGATCGACCCGGATGCGCGGTTCAGTCCTGAGACCCGGGCTCCTCGCAAGCCCCATGCGCGACAGCATCGGCAATTCCTGTTCTGGAAATTCTGATGTCGTCGCTGGCGGACGCGACATTCGCTTTCGCAGGTGCCGCCGCGCGATGCGGTTAAGAGCGCGATGGGATGGATGCCCAAGTGACGGGCGCCATCGCGCGTCGCCTCACTCAGTCGTCGTGACGATGCTTCTTGTGGCCCTTGTGCTTGCCGCGATTGCCGTTCTTGTGGTCATCGGCATAGTTGTTGCGCGACACATTGCCGCCCAGCGCCGAACCCGCTGCACCACCGGCCGCGGCACCGACGATGCCGCCGGTTCGGCCGCCCAAGGCATTGCCGGCCGCCGCGCCGGCGCCACCGCCCAGCGCGCCACCCACGATGGCGCCGGTTCGTTCCTTCTTGTTGGCAGTCACCGCGCCGCCCGCACCGCCGCCCACGGCACCGCCGACCACGGCACCCGTGCTGCCGCCCAGTGCGCCACCGACGGCGGCGCCCGCGGCACCACCCAGACCGCCGCCCACGGCGTTCTTCAGGTCATCGGCCAGCACCGGTGTGGTGGCAGCGGTCAGCAGCAGGGTCAGGCACAGCGTACGAAGTGATTGTCGAGTCATGTTCTTCCTCAATAGGGGATGGTTGGCGATCCGCCGATGCAGGAGTTTACACGGGGCGGCAAGCGGCTCCGTTTGGAACTCGCAACGGTGGTCGACTACCTCCGTCGCCATGAGCCCGAGGTCTGTCGCGCTGAGCCCGGAATGCTGTTGTCAGTCGATATTGGCGCAGGAAATAGCGACCCCCCGGATGCGGCTGGCACCAGCCGCAAAACAGAAAAGCCCTTCGCAATTCGTGGAGGGCTTCGTCAATTCAGGCCGTCGGGTGGGCAGGTCGACTATAGCGGGCGAATCTTTGACGCTTGTGGGCCCTTCTGACCTTGCGTGACTTCGAATTCCACTCTCGCACCTTCCTCCAGCGATTTGAACCCGGTGCCTTGGATTTCGCTGTGGTGGGCAAACAAGTCCTTGCCGCCATCATCCGGCGTGATGAACCCATAGCCCTTTTCACTGTTAAACCACTTCACGATGCCAGTCGCCATCTCGTCCTCGACATTTGGTGCACACAGGTTGCGTGCTGAGAAGTCCCGCCCCAGAATCGCCCCGTCGCCAAAATATGGTTGGATGCGTTACGGCGCGCCGAACCCCTAGCATACCGAAGAGGAGGGCGGGCAGCATCTGCGGGTTAACCTCTGGATCAGAGCGCTGATGATGAGGCGGGCGAGTCGCGATACGGGCTGAGTGCGCAAATTTCCGATCGCCGAATCCGAGGAAAATCCCCTCGATCCAGGCTTACTCAGTCCAAACGGCATCGACGTCCCGCAGCAGGTGCCCGGCCAGGATGTAGTCGCCAGCCTTCATGGCCTTTGTCTCCAAGGCAACCAACTCGTTGGCTGCCAGCTGGTCCAATGCAAACTGGCAGTACAGGTTCCGTTGCCGGAAGGACACCTTCGGCCGGCTGAGGCCAGCAATGAGCGCCGCGAGGGACTTCACGGCAATGCTTTCGTGTCCGCGGTACTCCACCCGTATCCCTACCTTATTACCAAGGCGCCCGAGCTCAATAGCATCTTGCCAACCTGACTCATAGTCGAGCTCGACCAGCGCGACCCCCTCTGCCTCCAGGAGCCTGATGGCTTCCCCTTTGGTTCCAGCCCGAGCCGTTGTCATTTCTGCCTCCACTCACACCATCCCGCGCGGGGTTGCCGGTCTGATTCAATGTGCTACTGAATTCAACTCAGCGTTGCCCTGCTCACCTTGCCCCTTGGCTTCAGATCTGGAGAGTCAAGGTCTTGCTTAATTCTGACGTAAGAAAAATCTAAGTCAATATAGAATCGCCCTGAAGTCCTGCTACTACCACCCGCGTCACCACTCCGGCGACGCGTTTTTTTTGACGCAGAGCGGTCCTCATTCGGCCTGAAGCTCCATGCCTTTCCCCAGCAGCGACATATCGGTAGCGGACCTCGGCGAGTTGCGCTAATGCAAGCCGTCCGGTCGGTCGGCGAATGGTGCTCCCGAACCTGAATGTATGTCATGTTGCGATATTCGTTGATCTGCCCCTGCGCACGTTTTGGTAAAGGAGAAAATACCGGGGATTACGGCAAACATGCTTGCAATCACATTGAACACAAGGTGGCGAGCAACTAAGATGAACGTTCCGGGTGCGAAAACAAGCACCCGCCAGCCAGAACCTCGCGTCCGAGACGAAACAAGCGGCCTGTGCAAACCAGGCCGGCTGTCACGGACAGTAGTGAAGTCCCGTAGCAAAAGTAAACCTACAGCTTGGGAGACGACTGTGCTGAGTCATCATGAATTCGCCACGCTTGTGCTGGTAAGCGGCAGCTCCGACCCAACGGGGCTGGACCGCGCGGATATGGACGCGCTGCTCGCGTATAAACTGGTTACGCTTGAGCGCCTTGGGCCAAACCACAGCCGCCCTCAGGTGACAATCCAGGGCTACGCTTTTCTGAAAGCCCTCGGGCGAGTTCGCGCAAGCGAGGGTCAGGCTCGCCAGGCCTCCTTATGAGCGTATTGCTTTAGCTGGAAGCGACTGCCGGCGTTGGCGCGCTTTCGTCTGATCGGCGTGGCCTGCCAGGGTCACGATGCAGCAATTGTTTTCCACTCGATTCCGGTCCCGTCGGAGCTCTCTTCGGATAGCTCAGGTGGCGGGTCGCACTTAGGAGACGCAAGATGACTCAGTGGTCCCCCGAGCAATTCATTAAGGTCCAGATGGCAGGCATTGAAGCCCTGACCGGGCTGACCGGCAAGGCCTTTGAAGGCTTCGAAAAACTGCTGGAGCTGAATCTGCAAGCGATGAAGACGGCGCTGGCTGATTCACGAGAAGGCGCAAGGAAAGCGCTCTCAGCCAAGGACCCGCAAGAATTGGTCGAATTGCAAATCGCGTTATTTCAACCCGCGGCCGACAATGTACTGGCATATCGTCGTCAACTGTACGACATCCTCGCCGCCACCCGGGCGGAGTTCGAGAAGGTCGCCGAGGTCCAGTACACGGCAGGCAAGCAGGGTCTGCACGACTTCCTTGGAAGCGTGGTGAGCCAAACGCCCGGCGGCGCGGCGGCGGCGCCATTGGCTGCCTGGCAGGAGGCCGTCAGCGCGACCACTACGCTCTATGAGTCGATGCAAACGACGGCAAAACAGGCCGTGCAAGCGGCCGAGAGCAGCTTCAATACTGCTGCGCAGGTGGCCTCGAAAGGCATGCAACGTCGCGCAGCACAGGCCTCAAAGGCAGCTGCAAATTAAGTCGGCTTTGGCTCTTGGGAGGCCAGAAGAGGCGGAGCGCTGGGGGCGGCCATGTGCTTTGCACCGCCGCCGGCCTAAACTTCCTTCGTGTCGAAGATGAGCATGTCAACCCCGGCCTGGGCAAAATTGGCCAGGTCAGCTGCTGCTGCGGCGCCCTCAGGCGAAGCCATTGCCTGCTGGAGCGCCGCCAGCGAATCGAAGCTCAGCACCGCAACCAGGTGAAACGGCGAATCGCCGGCCGGGCTTGCAACCGGGCCGCTGCTGACCTCGTAGCGTCGCAGGCCGGCGATCTTCTTGGCGATCGGAACATGGGTCGAGAAGTAATATGAATCAAACGCCGCCGTGTCCGCAGGCTTCTTGTATAGCACCACTAGCTTTGCCATCGTGGTTCCTCCAAGCGTGAGTTTGATATAGCCCGAGCTTGCAAGTGTATCGTCCCTATGGCGGGTGAACCCCATTTCTGTCAGAGGGTCGGGTTGACCAGTTTCTTCATGCTACGATTTTCCTATCTAAGTCGGAGGTCGTCATGACAATCGAAAGCTACCAGGGCTACATCGTCCGCGGCTTTGCAAAGCAGCTTGGCGACGGATCCTTCGAGGCATCCGGTGCAGTTGAGAAGGACGGCCGCATCGAAGAAGGATCGGATCCCTTGGGGTACTACCCCTCGTTTGAGCGTGCCGCGGCAGCCGGCATTGCCTGGGCGAAAGCGTGGGTAGATGATCACGGCTGAACCCCTCTGAAATCGCCCACCCAGACCCACGGATTGGCACCTATGCGCCGCCGCAGTTGATGCCGGATGGTGCGTTCTTTCGTCATGCTAGGATGCCTCGAAACGCTGGGAGGTCGCCATGTCGAGCCATGTCTGGGTCGAAGAAGGGGAGTACTACTGCCACTGCACGGTCTGGAAGTCTAAGTCCGGGACCTGGGAGGCATCGGTATTGTTCGAGCGAAGAATCGATCACGCAAACGAGTTTGTCCCAGGCTTGCGGCACAAGATCAAAGCCTCGTTCAATAGCGAGGGCGAGGCAATGACCGAAGCAATCGCTTACGCAAAAGCATGCGTCGAGAACACTAAGACCGGCTTGTAGCCCCATGCGGCTACCCCAAATCGTTTCGATCCCTGCACCGACTGGCTCGCCATCTCAGGCACGTTGACGATCGGTGCTGCCGTCATCGGCGACTTCGCGCTCGGGACACGATTTCTTACAACCGGGGGAGGTGCCCGTCGGTATCCTTGCGGCAAATTCGCCAACTGCAAGCGCAGGTCACCATGAAACCCCTATTTGTGCTCACCGTGGTCACGGCAGCACTTCTCACCGGCTGCGCCGTCGCTCCCTATGATGACGGCTACTACCACGGCGGATACTCGCGTCCGATTTACGGCGGCGGTTACTCCGATTGGGACGGCGGAAGGTACTACGGCGGCAACCGAAAGTGGGGCGGTGACTGGGATCGAGGCTGGGACCGGGACGAGCAGCGAAACAGGGGCCGTGACTGGAGCGGCCGTGATAACCGCGGCTGGAACCGTGGTGGAGACCAAGGCGAAAACCGCGGCGAGAAGCGTGGATGGAACCGGGGCGATGAGCGAGCAGAGAATCGCGGCCGGGACCGGCGCGGAGAGCATGGCGGGGACCGGGGCAATGACCGTGGCGGTAACCGCGGTGATGACCGTGGGCGGAATCGTGACGCCGACGGTGGCAACGGTCGCGGCAGAGACCGTAACAAGGATTGATGCGACAGCCTCTGACTTCGCAGTGGATACAAAGCCTTACAAGACTCTCAAGCGCCGTGGTCAACTGTCACAACCTGCCGCCGTTACACGAGGTAACCAGCTTTAGGTTTTGCTCATACCAAACAGGGCGAGAACGCCATAAGGTATTGGCAACATTCGACGGAACAGCATCATGCAGAAGATCCTGGCAGTTTGTGCAATCGCAGCCGCATCCATGCTTGCGTCTGGCGCCGCCCAGGCAAGGGTAGACGTCGGAATTGGCATCGGTATTCCAGGTGTCGTGGTTGCAGCGCCTCCGCCCCCGGTGTACTACGAACCGGCCCCTGTCTACGTTGCTCCGCGCCCGGTGGTAGTGGCGCCTGATTACTACGACGATTGGCAGGCACGCGCATGGCGTGAACAACAGTGGCGCGAGCAGCGGTGGAGGGAACGCGAGTGGAGGCGGCGCCATCGCGAGTGGCACCGCTGGCACGATGACGATTGAAGCCGTCGGGGCTCTGAGCCAAGTCTGCCTTCGTGCGGGCCTGACCCGAGCCACGGGCTTCCCTGCGCAAGCCCGCTCCCGTCTCAGAAGGTGGCGGGCGAATTCACCCACAGCACCCTGGCCACCACGTCGCCCACATTGCGGTAGCCATGCGGCACCTGGCTGGAGAACGTGAAAGCATCGCCCGGGCCGATCAGGTAGACGTCGTCGCCGAGCATCAGTTCGAGCTGCCCTTCGAGCACGTAGCCAACTTCCTCGCCCTGGTGCTCGATCTGCCCGTCGCTGGCCTCGCCGGGCCAGACGATGTGGATGTTGGCCTGCAGCAGGCCGCCACGCTTGGGCAGCACCACGCGTTCGAGCGCCACGCCGCCGGCCCGGATCACCGGGCGTTCACCATGCCGCAGGATCGGTGACTGGTTTGGCTCCTCGTCGCTGGTCAGCGCGCCGATATTGGTGTCCAGCGCCACGGCCAGCCGGTGCAGCGTGGTAAACGACGGGGTTGCCAGCCCGCGCTCAATCTTTGAAATCAGGCTTTCCGAGCAACCCGCCTTTCCGGCGAGCTGCAGCAGCGTGTAGCCGGCCACCAGCCGGGCGTGGCGCAGCTTGACGCCAAGCGTCAGGGTGGCCGACTTGCTGTCGGCCGCTTCAGGTGTGGGTTGCTCGGTCTTTGCCATGCAGGCTCGGAATTGGTTGGACTTGGGTCGGCCACCAGGCGCCGTACGTCAATGCGTTCAGCGGCTGGCCAGTTCGGCGACAGTGTAAGCCAGTGCCTGGGCTCCAAGGAACAGATCGGCGCCTTCCGTATCTTCGGCGGCATTGTGGCTGATGCCCCCTTTGCTTGGCACGAAGATCATCGCCGTGGGGCAATGGTCGGCCAGGTACATGGCGTCGTGGAACGCGCCGGAGGTCAGCTGCACCGGCAGCGCGCGGCCGGCGTTGCGGCTGGCACGCGCGCAGGCGCGCTCGATGGTGCCCAGCATGGCCTCGGGGAAATGCGTCGGCTCGCGATGGAAGAAGCGCGTGACCGTGACCGCTTCGGGCGCATGTGCGTGCCTGACGCACGCCGCGCGCAGTGCCGCTTCGGCGCGGTCAAGCGCGGCGTCGTCCAGGCAGCGCATATCGACCGTGAACGTGACGTGGCCGGGAATGGTGTTGACCGAGTTCGGCGCCACGCTCCAGCGGCCCAGCGTCAGGCGCAGTTCAGGAGTGCCGGGGGTGGCCGCATGGCGCGGCGCCAGCGCGTACAGGTCTTGCGCGATGGCCATGGCCGCGGCCATCGCATCGCATCGTACCGCCATCGGCGTGGTGCCGGCATGGGCCATCGTACCCGTGCATTCCACGCGGAACCAGCGCACCGCCTGGATGCCGGTGACCACGCCCAGCGGCACATTTGCGCCTTCCAGCACCGGCCCCTGTTCGATGTGCAGTTCGACGCATGCCGCCATGGGCCGCGCCATCGGCACCCTGGTGACATCGTGGCTTTCCGCGAGCGCGGCATCGAGCGCCTCGCCGAAGCGAATGCCGGCGGCGTCAGCCACGTCGCGATAGCCTGCCAGCCGGGCGGGTTCGACGAAAGCGCTCGACCCCATCGCGCCGGGACCGAAGCGGCTGCCTTCCTCGTTGGTCCAGGACACGACCTCGATGGGGCGCAAGGTCTCGATGCCGGCCGCGTTGAGCGCGGCAATCACTTCCAGGCCGGCCAGCACGCCGTACGCGCCGTCGTACTTGCCGCCCACCGGCTGGGTATCGGCGTGGCTGCCGGTCAGCACCGGCGGCAGGTCTTCGCGGCCGGGGCGGCGGAAGAACAGGTTGCCGCAATCGTCGATGCCGACGGTGCAGCCCAGCGCGCGTGCCTGGTCGATCAGGTGGCGCCGGGCGGCCAGGTCGGTCGCGGTCAGTGTTTCGCGGGAAACGCCGCCGTCGTGGCGCAGGCCAAAGCAGGCCAGGGCTGCCAGCGATGCGGCCAGGCGCCCGGCGCCCACATGATCCTGTGCGCGTTCGGCAATGGCTTGTGCGTTGGCGAGGGGGGGCGGGTTCGATACGGTCAATTTGGTCTCCAGATATCAGGCAAGGCTGGCGCCAAGCGCCTGCTCAAGGCGATGAGCCATGCCGAGCACGCGGGCATCGGCATGGCGCGGCCCCGTCACGGTCACGCCAACCGGCATGCCGGTGGCGCCGGTGCCCGTCGGCACATGGACGCATGGGGTGCCCAGCAGCGACCACATGCGGCAGAAAATCGGATCGCCGGTGGCGCCAAGGCCAGCAGGCGCTTCGCCTTCGGCGCTCGGGGCCAGCACGACGTCGAATCCTGCCATCGCCGTGTTGAACGCCGTGCGGGCCGCTTCCGCGTATGCCAGCGCGACATGGAAGCGCTGGCCGGTGACGGCGCGGCCCGCTTCGAGCTGGCGCGCGAAAGCCGCGCTGAAGTCTTCTGCGTGCTCGCGTGCTTCCGGCGCGAATGCGGCGAGTGCCTCGAATGCCATGATGTCCAGTTGGGCTTCAGTCAGCCCGTGGCAAGCCTGCGGCAGGTTGAAGTCGCGCACCGTGCCACCGATGCGTTCGAGCGCACGGATCGCGGTGTCCAGTGCGGCTTGTGTATCGGCACCAGCACGTTCCCAATGCGGCGTGCGGCAAATGCCGATGCGCAGCGGCGCGTGGCGTAGCGTCGACGCGTCCGCTAGCGCGGCATCGCGCGCCAGGGTGCCGATGAAGAAGGCCGCGTCGTCCACGCGGCGGGCCAGCACGCCCACCGTATCCAGGCTTGGTGCCAGCGGCTTGATACCGGCCAGCGGCAGTGTGCCATGCGTGGGCTTGTAGCCCACCACGCCGCAATAGGCGGCCGGCCGCACAATCGATCCCGCGGTCTGTGTGCCAAAGGCCAGCGGCACCATGCCTGCGGCGACGGCGGCGGCCGATCCGCTCGACGAGCCGCCGGGGGTGCGGGGCCTGTCCGCCGGCGCGCGCGGGTTGCGGGTCGGCCCCGGCTGAAACGTGGCGAATTCGGTGGTGACGGTCTTGCCGACCACGACCGCGCCCGCCGACCGGGCCAGTGCCACCGCCGCCGCATCCACGCCCGGCCGATGTCCGGCGTATATCGGCGAACCATAAGTGGTCGGCATGTCGGCTGTATCCATCAGGTCCTTGGCGCCAAGCGGGACGCCCGGCAACGCGCCTGACGCGCCGCCGGCATCCAGCCGCCGCGCCTGCGCCACGGCGGTGTCGCCACCCACGTGCTGCCAGGCCAGAATGCCTGCGTCTTGCGCCGCAATGCGGGCCAGTGCCGCACGGACCACCGCTTCGGCGCTCAGTTCGCGCCGCGACACCATCGCCGCCAGGGTGCGGACCGGAAGATCGAGGAAGTCGTCCATCGCATGTTCTCCGGATCAGCCGAAATAGGCTGCGCGAACCTCATCGTTCTCGCGCAGCGCCTGCGCGGTGCCCTGGGCCACGACACGGCCCTGGGTCAGCACATAGCCCTGGTGTGAGATGGCCAGCGTCTGGCGCGCGTTCTGTTCCACCAGCAGCACCGTCATGCCCAGTTCGTTGATCTGCTGGATGACCTTGAAGTTTTCCTTCACATAGAGCGGCGACAGGCCCAGCGACGGCTCGTCGATGACCAGCAGCCGCGGCTGCGCCATCAGTCCGCGCCCGATCGACACCATCGCCTGTTCGCCGCCGGACATGGTGCCGGCGAGTTGGCCCGCGCGCTCGCGCAGCCGGGGGAAGATCGTGTACACGCGCTCGATGCGCTCGCGCACCCTGGCCGGGTCCGCCTCAAGGAATGCGCCCAGCGCAAGGTTTTCGGCCACCGTCATGCGCGGGAACACCTTGCGGCCTTCGGGAATGCAGGAGATGCCGCGTGCGATGATGTTGTGGGTCTTCTCGCCCGCGATGTCCGTGCCGTCCCACAGGATGCGTCCCTGGCGCGGCGGTGTCAGGCCCAGGATCGAACGGATCAGCGTGCTCTTGCCGGCGCCGTTGGCGCCAAGGATGCATGTGATCTTGCCCGGCGGCACCTCGATCGAGACATCGTGCAGGACGTTGACCCTGTCGTAGCCCGTGGTCAGCCCTTCCACGCGCAGTGTGCTGTCGCTCATGCGGCTTCCTCCCCCAGATAGGCGGTCTGCACGTCGGGATCGGCGGTAATCTCGGCGTAGGTTCCCTCGGCAATCTTCTTGCCGTAGTTCAGCACGATGCAGCGGTCGGTGATGCGCTCGATCACGTTCATTTCGTGCTCGATCAGCACCACCGACAGGTCCTGCAGCTTGCCGCGCACCTGCAGGATATCGTCCATCAGTTCATGGGTCTCGTCATGCGTCATGCCCGCCGAAGGCTCGTCGAGCAGCAGCAGGCGGGGGCGGCTCATCAGGGCCCGGCACACCTCGATGCGGCGGCGGTCGATCATCGTGAACGTTTCCACCGGCTCGAACAGCCGCGCCACCAGTGGCGGGCTGAAGATGCCCAGCAGCTCGCGCACCGACTCCACGTAGCGTTCGTACTCGGCGCGGAACGCCTTGCGCCGGAACAGGTTGAAGACCAGCCCGTGACGCATGTTCTGGTAATCGCCGATCACGATGTTGTCGAACACCGTCAGCGGCAGCGACAAGCGCGAACGCTGGAACGTCCGCGCCACGCCGCTGCGGTAGATCTGCTGTGGCGTCTTGCCGATGACGTTGTTGCCGTCATAGGTAATGGTTCCGGCGCTTGCCTTGTACAGCCCCGTCAGCACGTTGAAGAACGTGGTCTTGCCGGAGCCGTTGGGGCCCAGCAGGCCCAGGATCTCGCCACGGCGGATCTCGAGCTGGAGGTTGTCCAGCGCGGTCAGGCCGCCAAAGCGCATGGTCAGGTCGCGCACCTGGATCATTGCGTCGCTCATTGCGCATCCTCCCGGGGAAAGAACAGGCGGGTCTTGCGCGGCATCAGGCCGTCCGGGCGGAACAGCAGGATGGCGATCACCAGCGCCGCGTAGAACAGGAAGCGGTATTCCTGGATGAACTGCAGCTTTTCGGGCAGCACCAGCACGATAATGGCCGCCGGCACCAGGCCCACCACGTTGCCGAGGCCGCCCAGGATCACGATCGACAGCATCAGCAGCGAGTCGGCGAAGGTGAAGTTGTTGGGCGCCACGAACGCAGTGACCATGCCGTAGACACTGCCGGCGATGCCGGCAAAGAAGTTGCCGAGCATGAACGCAATCACCTTCCACCGGGCGATGTGCAGGCCGAACGCGGCGGCGGCGGTCTCGTCGGTGCGCACCACGTCCATCGCCAGGCCTACCCACGAGCGCTCCAGCGCCTTGACCACGGCAAACGTGCCCGCACAGATCAGCAGGCTCAGCAGCGCATAGCTGGCGTAGAACGACACGTCCACGCCGAACAGTGTCACGCTCTCATTGAACGCGAAGCCGAACAGCGTCATCCCGGGCACCTGCAGGCCCTGCGGCCCGCCCAGCACGTCGTTGACCTCAAGGAAGGTCTTGAACAGGATGCCGAACGCGATGGTCACCAGCGCCGCATAGTGGCCGCGCGTGCGCAGCACGGGCGCAACCAGCACCGAGCCGATCACGGCCGCTGCCAGGCCAGACAGCACGATCACCAGCACGTGAGGAATGCCCGTGTGCGTGGCCAGCACGGCCGTGGTGTAGGCGCCGATGCCAAAGAACGCCGCGCCCGCGAAATTGGACACGCCGGAAAACCCGAACTGGACTGTCAGCCCCAGGCAGGCGGTGGTGTAAAGCAGCACGGCACACAGCATCAGCAGGACGAAATGGCTCTCGTGGAACAGCGCGACCAGCGCCAGCGTGCCGGCCAGCGTCCATAGCCTGGACTGCCCTGGCCGCCGCGATGCTGCCTGCTCCACGGCCTGCGTCAGGCCCAGCCGGCCCGCCGCGAACACCGCGGCCCCGGCCAGCGCCAGCAGCACGGCTACCGCCAGTTGCGATTCCGCATGCAGGAAGAAGTAGAGATAGGCCACCAGGGCGATGGCCGAGATGGCCAGCACCATGGCCGGGCGCCGCTGCGGGCCCTCGGCCGTGGCGGCGGAGGCCGCCGGCAGCGGCTTCGAGACGTTGTCAGACACGTTCACTGGCTTTCTCCGCGATGAGTCCGGTCGGCTTCCAGGCCATCAGCACGATGACCACGGCAAAGGCGAATACGTCCTTGTAGGCGCTCGGGATGTCGGGCACCAGGGCCGGCAGCATGGCACTGCCCAGTACCTGCAGCGCCGCAAACAGGAAGCCGCCGAGGATGGCGCCGTAGATATTGCCTAGCCCGCCAAGGATGGCAGCGGCAAAGCCGATCACCCCCAACAGCAGCCCGACGTTGAAGTTGATCTCGTTGTAGTAGAGGCCGTTCATCACGCCCGCCAGTGCCGCCATGGCGGACCCCAGCGCAAACGTGACCAGTACCACCACCTCGAAGTTGATGCCCATCAGCCGGGCCGTCTCGCCATCCTGGGCCACGGCACGAATGGCCATGCCAAAGCGCGTGCGGGTGATCAGCAGATGCACGCCGAGGATGATGGCCACGCCGGCGGCCAGCAGGATCAGGTTGTCCGCGCGCATGGAGAGCGCGCCGATGGTGAACTCGCCAGCGGGCAGCAGCGCGGGAAATGGTTTCGGGTTCGAGCCGTCCGGGTAGAACAGCCGGACCGCCTCACGCAGCACCGTGCCCAGCATCAGCGTGGCCAGCAATGTGTTCAGCGGCGGCGCACGGCGCAGCGGCAGGATCAGGACGCGGGCGATGCCGGCGCCCAGCAGGCCGGTCACCGTCACCGCGCACACCACGATGGCCAGCAGCTGCAGCCACGGGGAATCCACATGCATCGCCACCACGCCGGCTGATGCCGCCAGCCCGGCAAACGCACCCACCATCAGCACATCGCCATGAGAAAACTTGATCACGTCGAGCACGCCGAAGAACAGCGTGAAGCCTACCGCTACCATTGCGTAGATCATCCCGAGCATCAGCCCGTTAAAGACGTACTGCCCTAATACACTCATCGGTATCCCCCGAATTCCGGATGCCCAGGCGGGCGCGGGGCCGGGCGGGGGCAGGATTGCCCCGAACCCGGCCGCCATGCTTACAGGCCGGTCAGCTTCTTCTTGCCCTTGCCGTAGGTGCTGTCTTCCCAGATCACCCACTTGCCGTCTTCCACCACATACTTGGTGATCAGCGGCACCACGTTCTGGCCGTGGTCGTCGAAGGTGACCTTGCCGATGATGGTGTTCACGTCCCTGGTGCCGTTCAGCACATCACGCACCTTCTTGCGGTCCGGGCCCACCTTTTCCACGGCGTCGATGATCAGGTTGGCCGCGGCAAACGCAAACGGGCCGTACGCTTCCGGCGGTTCACCGTATTTCTGCTGCGTGTAGCGTTCCATGAAGAACTGGCCGCCCGCCAGCTTCTCTACCGGCGCGCCTTCGATGAACGCCAGCGAACCCTCCGACAGCGATTTGCCCACGCCTTCGATATAGGCATCGGACTTGATGCCCGACGTGCCCTCGAACTGAGCCTTGATGCCGAGCTTGTCCATCTGCGTGCGGATGCGCACGCCCAGCGGCGTGAGGCCGCCGAAATACACCACGTCGGGCTTCAGTTCGCGGATCTTAGTCAGCTCCGTGGTGAAATCTTGCTGATCGGCTGTCACGCCGAACGTGCCGACGATGGTGCCGCCGTCCTTCTTCAGGAACTCGCTGAAATACTTGTTGTGGCCCTTGCCGTAGTCGGTGGTGTCATGGATGATCGCCCACTTCTTGTAGCCCAGCCCGGTCATGAATTTGGCCGCCACTTCGCTCTGGTTGATCATCGTGCCGTTGACGCGATGGATCTCCTTGAACTTGTTGCCATAGGTGACCTCGGGCAGCACGGCGCCCCACACCACGGCGGGCATGCCGAAGCGGCTGTAGACGCCCACTGTGCCCATGGCCACGGCAGAGCAGAAGTGCGTCACGCCGGCAACGATGGACTTGTCCGCCGCGATCTTGGTCGCCACCTGCACGCCGACGTTCGGCCGGCACTCGTCGTCCTGCACCACCAGTTCATAGGTGTACCTGGCCTTCGGGTCCGCATTGCGCAAGCGCACGGCCAGGTCCGCGGAATTGCGTCCGCCCAGGCCGATCGACGACACGCCACCGGTCAGCGGACCGACAAAGGCAATCTTGACGACATCCTTGGCCTGCGCCGGTGCTGCCGTCAGGACCATTCCGGTCGCTGCGGCTGCGATGGCGGCGGCTACTGCAGTGTGTTTCTTGCGCACTCTCTTCCCCCCTGGGTTGCATGGACAATTGGACGGACCGCTGCGCGGCGTCACCGACCCGAACCGATGCAAGGCGCGTGTGGACGCCCGGGAAAGCTCTTGGAAAGCTGCCTGCACCATATTCAAGTCACTTGAATACTATGCAACAGACATGCCAACGTTCAACGAGCGAAAACCCGTAGCTTTGAATGGGCGCTGGGGAAATGAGGGGGAGCCCGTGCTCAATCCGGGCGCATGGGTGCACGGTTGCGGTGCGCCGCAGAGCAAAACAAGGGACGAAGCATTGCTGGGACGTAGGTGTTGCTTAGCGCATTTTTCGTCCCATCTCGTTAGACATCCCACAGATACAGCTAGTGGTAGCTATCTTGATATCCATCGCATGACGGTATATCTTTTGGTATCTATCAAAGGAAATATCGTGAGCACCACTGCCAAGATCTTCACCACCGGCCGCAGCCAGGCGGTACGGCTGCCGCAGGAATTCCGCTTCGCCGAGCGCGAGGTATATATTCGCCGTGACCCGTCCACCGGTGACGTGATCCTGTCGCGCCGGCCGGAGAGTTGGGACGGCTTTTTGGCTGCCATCAAGGACAGCGCCGTGCCGGAAGACTTTATGGCCGACCGCGCGCAGGGCGAGCAAGCCAGGGATCCGCTGGCGGGTCTCGAATGACGCGCTACATGCTCGACACCAATATCGTGAGCCTTCTGTTGCGGGCACATCCGGCAGTCGTGGCACGCGTGACGGCAGCGCCGATGGTGGCGCTGTGCCTGTCAGCCATCACCGGTGCGGAACTGATGTACGGGCTGGCCAAGCGTCCCGGCGCAGCGCGCCTCGCGCGCGCGGTCGACGAGTTGCTGCGCAGGGTCGAGGTATTGCCCTGGACCCCTTCAGTGATGGCCGGCTATGGTGAAACCCGCGCTGCGCTGGAATCCCAAGGACAGCCGGTGGGGGCACTGAACCTGCTGATCGCCGCGCACGCGCTGGAGACTGGCGCGGTGCTGGTGACCAATGACCAGGCATTCCGGCGCGTCCCTGGCCTGGTGGTGGAGGACTGGACGGTTCCGACCGGAAATTGATCGCAGCAATCTGAAAGATTGGCCAACTGCGCGTCTGGCCGACACCCGGCATCGGCCAGTCCTGCGGCAACCGCCGTGCGCTACTGGTCTGCCTTGGCCCCCGAGCGCCGCACGATTTCCGCCCATTTTTTGCCTTCGGAAGCGTTGTAGCGGGCAAAGTCGCCAGGTGAGGAGCCGACCGGCTCGGCGCCCATGTCGGCATATTGCTGGCGCACATCGGGCCGCTTCAGCGCGCCGGCCGCATGCGCGGCCAGCTTTTCCACGACCGGGGCCGGCGTGCCGCGCGGCGCCCACAGCCCATACCAGGTGCTGATGTCGAAGCCGGGCAGGCCGGACTCGGCGACGGTGGGCACGTTTGGCAGCGCGCTCGCGCGCCGCGCGGTGGTCACTGCAACGGCACGCAGCTTGCCGGACTTGATGAAGGGCATCGCCGACGGCATGGAATCAAACATCAGCTGGATCTGGCCGCCCATCAGGTCCGTCAGCGCCGGCGCGCTGCCCTTGTACGGCACATGCTGCATCGGCACCTTTGCCGCCAGCTTGAACGATTCGCCGGCCAGGTGCTGGGCCGAGGCATTGCCCGCCGAGCCGAAGTTGAGCGCACCGCCCTGGCTATTTGCGTAGGCGATCAGGTCCTGCACTGTCTTCACCGGCGAGGCGTTGTTGACCACCAGCACCAGCGGCACGTCGGCCAGCTGCGTGATCGGCACGAAGTCCTTGAAGGAGTCATAGCGCATCTTCGGCTGAATGCTGGGGTTGATCACATGCAGCGAGGCATTGGCCAGGATGGTGTAGCCGTCGGCGGGAGCGCGCGCCACAGCTTCGGCGCCGATCATGCCGCTGGCGCCGGGTTTGTTGTCGACCACCACGCTCTGGCCCAGGCTCTCGCCCATCTTGACCGCGACCACGCGCGCGAGCAGGTCGGTGGGCCCGCCGGCGGGGTAGGGCAGCACCATGCGCACGGGATGCTGCGGGAAGGCCTGCGCGACGGCGGCAGCCGGCAGCGCGGCCGCGGCTGCCGCCAGCATCAGTGCCGCGCGCAGCCGCGGCCAAGCCGGAAGTCGTTTCTGGTATCGGTTGTTCACGTCTCTGTCTCCTTGATTTTTATGGCTACCTTGCCCACCACCTGGCGGGATTCCAGCGCGGCCAGGGCGTCGTCCAGGCCGGTGATCGGATAGACCGCGGATACGGTCGGCTCCAGCTTGCCCCGCGCGGCCCAATCGAACAGCGTCGCCATGACCTCCTGCAGCGCCGTTGCATGCTCGGCCCGCTCGTTGGCGGGCGTCCAGCCGATGTAGCGGCCAAAGAAGAACCCGTGCAGCGTGAGGTTCTTGACCAGCAGCAGGTTGACCGGGGCCTGCGGGATGGTGCCGCTGGCAAAGCCGATGCTGAGGATGCGCGCGTTCGCCGCCGCCGCACGCAGGGCCTGGTTGAACAGGTCGCCGCCGACCGGGTCCACCACTACGTCCGCGCCACGGCCGTGCGTCAGCGCCTTGACCGATGCCGCCAGGTCCGCCGGGGCCAGCGCGTGCGTGGCGCCGCGCCGCAGCGCGTCGGCACGCTTGGCCTCGGTGCTGGCGCAGGCGATGACGGTGGCGCCGAGCTGGCGCGCAATTTCCACGGCAGCCAGGCCGACACCGGCCCCGGCGCCAAGCACCAGCACCGTGTCATTCGGGCGCAGCGCGCAGCGCCACACCAGCCCGCAATACGCCGTGCCATAGGAAATCGGGATCGGCAGCGCGGCCTTTGACGGCAGCGCATCCGGGACGCGGTAGACGGTGTACTCGGGCACGGTGACCTGTTCGGCAAAGCAGCCCCAGTCCGCGATCGCCACCACCCGGTCGCCGGGACGCAGCCGCGTGCACGCGTCACCGCAGGCCACCACGCGGCCGACCGCTTCGGTACCGGGCACGAAGGGCAACGGGGGCCGGCGCTGGTACTGGCCGGCGATCATCAGGCCGGTGGCGTGGCTGACGCTGGCGTACTCGACGGCAATCGTGACCGCATGCGGGTCGGCCAGCACCGGTTCCGGGATGGCCTGCAGCGCCACGTCCTGCACGCCGCCGAACTGCTTGCAGACAAGCGCCTTCATTGCACACCTGCCTTGGCCGCGGGGGCCGTCGCCTGTCGCACCACACCCTGCTGCAGCCATGCGTCGATGGCCTGCTGGCCGAAGCCGGCCTCGCGCAGGACCTGCACGGTATGTTCGCCGTTGGCCGGCGCCGGGCCGGCATCCCGGCGCATGTCGCGCGCCGGGATGCCGGCGAAGGGCAGCGGTCCGAGCCCCGGCTGCGCGATCGTCTGGAAGGTCTGCCGGTGTGCCGCCTGCGGGTGCGCCAGCACGTCGTCATAGCTGCGCACCGGGGCATGCAGCACGTCGTGCCGGCTGAGGATGTCTTGCCATTGCGCGGTCGTGCGCGTGGCGATCTGCTCGGCCACCTGCTGGTTCAGCAGCGCGGCGTGGGCCATGCGCGCGGCATTGTCGGCAAAGCGCGGGTCTTCCAGCCAGCCGGTGCGGTCCAGCGCATGGCATAGCTTGGCGAACTGCGCGTTGTTCAGCGCCAGCAGCGTCACGCTGCCGTCGCTGCTGGCATAGACGCCATTGGGCGCGCTCACCGGGCCGGCGGCCGTCGGACCACCGATGGCATGCTCGAGCAGGTTGTTGGCCTGCAGCGCACAGCAGGCATCGAACAGGTTCAGCTCGACATGGCCGCCGAGCCCGCTGCGAAAACGCCGGCACAGCGCCGCGGCGCAGGCCTGGGCGGCATAGAGGCCGGTGGCGGCGTCGGCGAGCAGCATGCCGATGCGGCGCGCGCCACCGTCGGCGCCACGGTTGGCGAACATCAGCCCGGAGTCGGCCTGCATCACCGAGTCCGAAGCCGGATAGTCGGCATAGGGACCATCCGGGCCATAGCCGCTGATCGACACATAGATCAGCGCTGGCCGCTGCGCGGCCAGCGCCGCATAGCCCACGCCCAGCCGTTCCGCCACTTGAGGGCGGAAGTTCTGCACGACGATGTCCGCCTGCAGCGCAAGGCCGAGCAGCACCTCCTTGCCGGCGTCAGTGGTGGCGTCGATGCAGGCGCTGCGCTTGCCGGCGTTATAGGCGATCGCCAGCGCGCTGGTATCGCCGCGCACGACCCCGACCTTGCGGCCCCAGTCGCCCGCGGGCGGCTCGACCTTGACGATTCCAGCGCCTTGCTGCCACAGGATGTGCGCGCAATACGGGCCGGCAATGCCCTGGCTGATGTCGAGCACGCGCAGGCCGGCGAAAGGCAGGTCGGTGTCGGACAGGTCGGAAGCGGGCAGTGCGGACATGGCGTTCGAAAGGTGGGTAAGCAGGAGGTTTATGCTAGGGTTGGCTTCCTGCCAGGACAATCCCTCGATTTGTGCCTACGGTGTTGACTCATGATTGACAATAATTTCGATCTCAACCTGGTGCGGCTGTTCGTGACCATGGTCGAGTCGCGCACGCTGACCGCCGCCGCGGAGCGCAGCGGCATGACCCGCTCCAACGTATCGCGCCGCCTGAAATTACTGGAGCAGCACCTGGGCGCCCAGTTGATGCGCCGCACCACGCGCCATGTCGAACTGACCGAGGCGGGCCAGTTGCTGTACGCGCATGGCTTGCGCATGCTGGACGAACTGCAGTCGGCCAATACCTCGATCGACAGCCTTGGCCAGGTGGTGCGCGGCGACGTGCGTATTCGCCTGCCCACGGGACTGGGTCATCTCTACCTGACCCCATTGCTGCTGGAATTCGCGCGCAACTACCCGCAGATTTCGCTGCGCGTCGTCATCAACGACAACATTGGCGACCTGATCCCGGCCGAGGTCGACGTGGCGCTGAAGATCACCTCGCAGCCGCCCGATGACCACGTGGCGAGGCGCATCTGCGATGTCGGCTGGTGCCTGTGCGCGTCGGCCTCGTTCCTGGACAGCCACGGGCCGATCCGGACCGTGGCCGACCTGGAGCGCTGCGACATGATTGCCCCGGCATCGCTGGGGCGCCGCTTTACGCTGAAGGTATGGCTGGCGGGCACGCCGATGACGCTGCGCGTGTCGCCCCGGATCCAGTCAGGCGACTATCCGTTCCTGTTCGAGTCGGTGATGGGCGGGCTGGGCGTGGCGCTGCTGCCGCGCTATGCGGTCTGGCGGCAACTGCAGTCCGGACAGATGCGCGAGGTGCTGGCCGAGTGCGAAGCCGAAGGCGTGGGCGACAGTGTCTACATGCTGACCGCGCCAAACCGCTATCCCACGCTGGCAACGCGAACGCTGATGGACTTTATCCGCCTGCACCTGGAGCGGCAGGCAGAGAACTGGGGGCGCCGCAACCTGCCTGCGGCAACGGCCAATGAAAGCCGTGCCGCCCCGGCGTCCTGACCGATGGGGCGGCATGGCGGGCACAGCGATTACTTCTCCTGCATCCTGGCGGCCTTGACAATCTCGCCCAGCCGCTTGCGCTCCGCCTCGACAAACTTCACGAAGTCCGCACGCGTGCCGCCGACCGGTTCGATGCCCACGGCCTTCAGCTTGGCGGCGGCGGCCGGGTCCTTCATGGCCTTGTCCACCGCGGCGGCCACCTTGTCCAGGATGGCGTCGGGCGTCCCCTTGGGGGCATGGACGCCGGCCCAATGCGCGATCTGCAGGTCCGGGAAGCCTTGCTCCACCGCGGTGGAAAGCTGCGGGTAGGCCGAGATGCGCTGCGTCCAGGTGGTGGCGAGCGCCTTGAACTTGCCATCGTGCAGGATATGCGGAAGGGCGATGATGCTGGCCTCGGAGGTTCCTTCCACCTGGCCGCCCAGCACTGCCGTAGTGCTTTCCGACCCGCTCTTGTAGGGCACCGGCTGCAGCTTTGCGCCGTACTTCACATTCAGGATCTCCGCCACGAAGTGCGGGGTGCTGCCGGTCCCCGCGGTCGCGAAGTTGAAACCGTTCCCCTTCTTTGAGGCCTCGACGAAGTCGCGCAGATCCTTGTAGGGCGCGTTCTTCGGCACCACGATGACCGAAGGCGCAAGGCCGATCATGGCCACGGGAACCAGCGCGTCATCCTTGAACGGCATTGACTTCTTGATCATGCTGTTGGAGATGACGCCGGCTGCGCTGATCAGGAAGGTATAGCCATCCGGCGCGCTCTTGGCCACGATGTCGGCGCCCACGGTGCCGCCCGCGCCGGGCCGGTTCTCGATCAGCACGGTCTGGCCCAGCGCCTTGGTTGCGCCCTCGGCCGCGGCGCGCGCCATCAGGTCATTGGCGCCGCCGGCGGCAAAGGGCACGACAAAGCGGATCGTCTTTGCTGGCCACTGTTCTTGTGCGCAAGCCGGGGCCGCCGCGATGAGGGCTGCCGTTGCCAACAGGCCCAGGGTGAATCGGTTTTTAATGGTCAAGGCATGTCTCCGTTCTTGGGTAGGGGTATGAGCGCCGGCGGCGGGCGCCGGCTATGGCGCCGTCACTCACCTGCGCCATCGGCGGCAGATCTGCGATTCCCGCCCTGCCTGCCATGACGCGATTATCCCATTCGACCAATACTGTCGGAGCTTGCGCTTCTCATATCAAGCAAGCGGCAATGGCGCAGGGCCAGGCGTGGTTCAGGTTCTCAGCAGACTGCAGACTTCGCCATGGCCTGGCCGTGCTTGCGCCGGCCCGTCGGCGCCCTGTTGCTATTCGGCGCCCAGCCCGCGACGCGCACGCCGCGAGTAGTAGGCAAAGGTGGCTTCGAACCGCTTTTGGGTGCTGACCCAGCGCTGCGCTTCGCAGCCCAGATCGTGCGGGATCGGCTGGATCGGGCCCGCCGCCATGGCCAGCAGTTGCAGCCGGGCGGCACGCTCGAACATCACACCCAGTACGCAGGCTTCTTCCACCGTGGCACCGGCCACCAGCAGGCCGTGGTGGGACAACAGGATGGCCTTCTTGTCACCAAGGGCTCCCGAGATGATTTCTCCCTCTTCATTGCCGACAGGAATGCCAGGCCATTTCTCAAGGAACGCGCACTGGTCGTAGAGCACGCACGTGTCCATATGCGAAATGACCAGCGGCACCTCCAGCATCGCCAGCGCCGAGGCGTGCGGCGCGTGCGAATGGACAATGCAGTTCAGGTCCGGACGCGCACGGTAGAGCCAGGAATGGAAGCGGTTGGCCGGGTTCGGCATGCCGCTGCCTTCCAGGACTTCCAGGTCTTCGTTGACGAGCAGCAGGTTGTCGGACGTGATTTCGTCGAAGCCCAGACCCAGGCGCTGGGTCCAGTAGGTGCCAGGCTGTTCTGCGCGCGCGGTGATCTGGCCTGAGAGGCCGGAGTCGTGCCCGAAGGCGAACAGGATCCGGCAGGTTTCGGCTACTGCCTCGCGCAGCGGCATTTTCTGCGTGCGCAGTTCCATCTGGATTTTCTGGAGCGAGGCGGCGACGATTTCGCTCTTGCTCAGTTGCATGGTGCTGGCCATGGGATTTTCCTTTCGTTGTGCTGGAGAAGGGGAGCTTTCAGTCCGCGTTACCTGGTCTTGTTGTCAGCCTTGAGCAAGGCCGACCAGCGCTGGTCTTCTTCTTTGATCAGCTTGCGGAATTGTTCGGGCGACGATGACATCGGTTCAGTGCCCTGTGCCATCAGCGTGGCCTTGAACTTGGGGTTCGATACCACGCCGGCAATGGCTGTGTTGAGCTTCTTCACGATGGCGGCATCAAGGCCGGCAGGCGCAATCAGGCCTGCCACCGAACCGGACACGATGGTCGGCAGGCCCAGTTCCGGTGTCGCCGGCACGTCCGGCGCGGTGGCCAGCCGCCGCGGATTGGCAACGGCCAACGCCCGCAGCTTGCCGGAGGCGACGAATGGCATCACCTGCGGCGTGGCCTCGAATGTCATGTTGACCTGCCCCGAGACAACGTTGGTCACCGATTCAGCGCCGCTCTTGAACGGTACGTGCAGGAATTCGGCCCGGGCCGCGTCCTGCAGCACGCGCATGCCCTGGTACGGCGAGCTGCCGACGCCTGCGGTGCCTACGCTGACGGCGCCGGGCTGGCGTTGCGCGAGCTTGATCAGTTCGGGCAGCGTCCTGGCCGGGACGTCGGCGCCGACCACCACCAGATGGGGCGTGGAACCGACGAGCGAGATATAGGTGAAGTCCTTCGCGCTATCAAAGCTGACCTTGACGTCCGTATGCGGATTGACCGCAAGGACGCCCACGGTGGCAAACATCAGTGTGTAGCCATCGGGCCGGGCACGACGTACGAAATCTGCCGCGATGTTGCCGCCCGCGCCGGGGCGGTTTTCCACGACGATCGACTGGCCAAGCTGTTCAGACAGGGCCTTGCCGGTGGCGCGTGCCACCAGGTCAGTGATGCCGCCGGCGCCGAATGGCACCACCAGCGTAATGGGACGATCCGGATAGCCGGCCGCGTGGGCAGCAGGCAAACCACTGAGGAAGAGGGTGACAAACAGGGCTGCTGCACCTGCGAGATGGGGGCGCTTGGGACTCACTTGCATGCTCCTTCGGGGGCGGGTGGGGAAACAAGTGTGTCTATAATGACACCGAAGTGTCATTTAGGCAAACCGAGTTGCCGATGTGTCGTGCCGACCTTACAATCCGAGCCGACCCATGCGCCTGTCCGGGCGCTTCTAACCAGTGACTGCGGATGATCAGGAAGCAAGAATCGGGCGCTCCGGCCGCTCTTTCGACCATCGCCGAACGGCTGGCGGCACTGCGCAAGCTCAACGGGCTGACGCTTGAGGAACTGGCGCAACGGGCATCGCTGACCAAGAGCTACCTGTCCAAGCTGGAGCGCGGCCTGTCGTCGCCGACCATCGGTACGGTGCTCAAGCTGGCCGAGGCCCTCGACGTGACCGTCGACCAGCTGATCGCCAAGCCGCAGCGCGGCAATGAGATCCTGCTGGTCAAGGCCGCGGACCGGGTTCCGTTCAGCCCGTCCGCCGAGCGCCAGGGCTATACCTACGAAGCCATTGCCACGGAGCGCGTGGACAAGGCGATGCAGCCCTTCGTCATGGTGCCGCCGTTCACGCTGGCACAAGACCAGCCAATGGCCAGCCATGCCGGCGAAGAGCTGATCTTCGTCGTATCGGGCGAGATGGAGGTGCTGTTCGATGACCGCACGGTACGGATGCGGGCTGGCGACTCGCTGTATTTCAACGCATCGATCCCGCATCGCTCGCGCTCGATTGGCAAGACCCTGGCACAGGCGCTGGTGGTAGTCAGCGACCGGAAGAGGGTGGGGTAGCGCGTGGTTTGCCACGCCATGGAATCTTCTGATCACGAGTTCGCGCTTTCACAACCGTGCAGGCAAGCGCCCCGATCCGGTGATTGCACCGGGACCGCGGACATGGCGGCCTGTGCTGAATGCCGCCCTGCCCGCGATCCGGCCCTCAGGCCTCAGGCGCGCTCGATCATGCGCAACACCGACGCGGCCAGGGCGCCATCGGCATCGCCCAGCAGGTCGACCGCGTCGAAATGATGGCCGCGCTCCTGCACCACCACCTGCACGTCAAAGCCGCATTCGCCCAGCAGCGCCTGGTATTCGCGCTGCAGCCGGTGGTACTCCGGCGACTCATCCCCGCCAACGGTCAGGATCATGGGCAATTTCACTCGTGGAACATGATGAATCGGGCTGTAGCTGGCGACATCCGCCTCGGTCAGGCCGACCACCTTGTTGAGATAGCACAGGCGGATAGGTTCCAGGTCATACAGGCCGCTGATCGCGCATCCGCCCTTGAGCACGTCAGCGGGGAGGCCGAACGACTCCCAATCGGTTCCTGCCAGCGTGGCGGTGAGATGTCCGCCGGCTGAGTGGCCGGATACATAGATGCGGTTCGCATCGAACCCCAGTTCGGCCGCATTGCCGTGGAGCCATGCCACGGCGTCGCGATTATCGCGGACGATCTCGGCCATCCCGACCTCCGGGGCGAGCCGGTAGTTCACCACGGCGACGTTGATGTCGTGCTTCAGGTACGGGGCGGCAACGTGGCTGAAGTCCGACTTGTCCAGCGATTGCCAGTAGCCGCCATGAATGAAGACGAGCAACGGACGGCTCCTGGTGGCTGCGGGAAAGAAGTCCAGCGCCTGCTTGGCGTCCAGGCCATACGCAAGGTTCTCCTTTACGGGATGGGCGCGACGGAATGCGGCGCTGGTGTTCTCCCATCCCTTGAAGATGTCCTGGAACCCGGGAATTCCCGCCCTGACGTTGTACTGCTTGTCCAGTTCTTCCTGATTGAAGTTTCGATACACTGACATTACTTTTGGCTCCAGACTGTGGGACCGATGCCTCGATTCCATTTGATCGTTGCGACGCATTTGGCGTCCGGCCAAAGATACGTATCGGCGTGTGGCTGCGCGCGCCCCTGGATGACAACGACTATCGCAAAGACGCCATGTTTGGAAAGAGCGAAAACCGGGATGACTACCAGGCGATAGACCGGCGAGTGGGCGGGATGGCGCGCAAGCTGAAGGACGGCTTCTATATCTCCGCGCATTCCCACCCGCGTGGCCAGCTGATCTACGCCTATGTGGGCGCTATCCTGGTGACCACCGATTTCGGCTCCTGGGTGGTGCCGCCTCAACGCGCGGTCTGGGTTCCGTGCAACGTCGAGCACGCCATGCAGGCCTGCGGCGATGTGGAAATGCGCACGGTCTATATTCGCGCTGATGCCATTCCTGATGAGTTGCGCAACTGTTGTGTCGTCGCTGTGCCGCCGCTGCTGCGCGAACTGATATCGGCCGCCGTGCGCATGCCGCTGGACTATGACGAAAGCGGCCGCGACGGCCTGGTGGTGCAGCTTCTGCTGCAGGAACTGCGCCCGCTTTCCGTGGTGCCGCTGCATCTGCCGATGCCCAAGGACCCTCGGCTGAGCAAGATCTGCGCAAAGATCCTCGAGGACCCTGCCGATGAGACTTCCGTGGCGGCGTGGAGCCGTTCGGTCGGCGCCAGCGAGCGCACCATCATCCGCCTGTTTCCCGAAGAAACGGGCATGACCTACAGCCGCTGGAAGCAGCAGGCCCGGCTGATGGCCGCGGTACGCCTGCTTGCCGAGGGCTGCCATGTCACGGACATCGCGCTGCAACTTGGCTATGAGAGTCCAAGTGCCTTCAGTGCCATGTTCAGGCGTGCGCTGGGCATGACGCCGACCGAATACTTCAGGGACATGGCTGGCGACTAGGCGCCAGCCGGCAGGTTGGCGTCTGCGCGACATCAACTGGCGTCGCCACGCGAATCTAAGGCTTAACCGTGCGGCACAGTCGTGGTGTCGGCGGAGGCCCGCACCGTGCTCACTTCGCCGACACTTTTTCAAGTCGAGGAGTCAGTATGTCAGTGATGGATCGTATCCAGGCTGCCGGCATTGTCTTGCCTGCCACGGAATTTCCCAAAGCGCACTATGTCCCTTACACCCTGCACCATGGTTTGCTGACGGTGTCGGGGCAGTTGCCGCTTCAGGACGGCAAGCCGGTCTTCGTCGGCAAGGTCCCGGGCGCAGTCACCGTCGAAGCGGCACAGCAGGCCGCGCGGTTGTGCCTGGCCAACCTGCTGGGTTGGGTGGCGGCAGCGACCGATGGGGATTTCGAACGAATCCGGGGCATCGTCCGCGTTGGAGGCTATGTTGCGGCGGAGCCGGGTTTCCATGATGCGCCGCTGGTGATCAATGCAGCGTCGGAATTGCTGAACCGGATCTTTGAAGAGAGAGGGCGCCATGCCCGCCTGGCGCTCGGCGTGGCGTGCCTTCCCTTCGGTGCCCCGGTGGAGATCGAGGCGACATTTGCGCTGGACGCGTAGGCGATGGGCACCGCGAAAAAGGCGGGGTACGCCGACGTCCTGGTCGGACTGCAATATGGCGATGAGGGGAAGGCGCGGGTCGTCGATCACCTCGCCGGCGAGTACGAGGTGATTGCGCGCTTCAACGGCGGCGCGAACGCCGGGCATACCATCGCCACGCCTGACGGAACCTTGCGGCTACGGCAGGTCCCCTCCGGGGTGCTGCATCCCGGCGTTGCGCTCTACATCGGCTCAGGCTGCGTGATCGGGTTGCAGCAACTGGCAGCCGAAATCGAGATGCTCGCGGCGCAGGGGATCGATCTGGGCGGGCGGTTGACGATCAGTGACAGGTGTCCGGTCGTCCAGCCTCTCCATGTCCTGGCCGATCGCCACGATGGCGCCCAGATTGGCACCACCGGCAACGGCATCGGCCCGTGTTATGCGGATCTCGCGACCCGCGTGCGGGGAGGGGAGCGATCTTCGTTTCAGCTCCGCGACCTGGTGGTTGACGGGAGCCGGGTGTTCGAGCAGATGATGCGGCTGGCCGTGCAGCGCGACGGCGACGGCGAGGGTCTTGTGGCCGTGGTGAACGCGATGCGCCAGGCGTGGAAGGTGGTTGAGCCGTTCGTGACGGACGATCCGGTCGCGCTCTTGCGGCGGGTCGAAGCGGGTGCCAATGTGCTCTTCGAGGGCGCGCAGTCCGTCATGCTCGATGTGGTGCAGGGCGTTCAGCCTTGGGTCACGTCCAGCCATACGATGCCTTCTTACGCGTATGTGGGTGGCGACCTCCCATGCAAGTATCACCGCAAGACCATCGGCGTCGCCAAGGCGATCGTATCCCGGGTCGGCAGCGGGCCGTTGCCAACCGAACTTGGCGCAGGGCGATCCGAGGCCTATTGCGCCGATGCGGCGCGGGAGGGCCGCGGCGGGGCCGACGAGGCGGCCAGGCTGGATCCGCTGGCTTTGCTCGCCGAAGCGGACGAATTCTCCATCGGCGTGGCGATCCGGATGCTGTCGAATGAGTACGGCACCGGAACCGGCCGGCCACGGCGGGTAGGGCTGCTTGACGTGGCGCAGCTCCGGCTTGCTGTACGGCAATGCGGGGTTGACGAGGTGTATCTGAACAAGTGCGACAGCCTGGCGGCCTTTGACCGCACGCGCGAGCGCTGCATCCCGGTCGTTGCCGGCGCCACTGACACCGGTGGCCAGCGCGTGGTGCGGTTTCCTGCCTTTGCCGAAGACACCATCCCGAGGGATGCCACTTCCCCCCTGCCTCCGCAACTGGAAGCCCTGCTTGAATGGCTGGCGGATGCCATTGGCCGGCCCTTGCGCGGAATTGGTTTGGGGCCCGGACGCGCGCAGATGCGGCATTTTCAGAACCATCAGCAGACGAGACCATGACGACCACGACACCCGCCTACCTTCACAACGAAATGCGCCGGACCGACCTGGCCTGGACCGACTGGCCGGCCATCGAGGCCTTCCTCCGGAACGAGCTGATCTGCCGGGTCGCGGTGCATGACACACCCTATCCCTACATTACCGCGCAGAGCTTTACCTTCACCGGCGACGCCTTCCTGATCCACAGTTCCAGATTCGGAAAGCTGGCCTCGGCGATTCGGGCGAATCCCCTGGTCACGATCGAGGTCGACCGGCCCGTGGCCTTGCTGAAGGCACCGAAGGGACAGAATACAAGCCTCGAGTACTACAGCGCCATCGCGCGATGCGAAGTCAGGCTGCGTGACAGTGCCGACGAGGTGCGTGCCCACCAGTACCAGGCGCTGGACAAGTTCCGGCCCGAGAAAGACTACTCGCCGATCGAGGACGGCGCAGCCAGCCAGATCGTTGCCTATCGCTGCGAGATTCGTGAGATGAGCGCGAAGAAACGCATTCTTGCCGATGGACAGTACTCGCCACCGGGTCAGCCGAAAGCGCCGTACCTGCGCTATCCCTTCCAGTCCGGTGCCACGCTGTCCGGCTTGCCGCCGGAGGCATTCGATCCCCACAGGTTTGCTTCCAGGTGAGTCAGGCCATCGCGCGACATGAAGAGGTGCTCCGGCACCTCTTTTTTTGGTTCAACGAGGAATTCCGGGGAACGCCGCCTTGATCTTTAGGAAGAAGTAGTCCTCGACACGGTAGCCGTAGGCTCGGCGCTTGATGACTTTGATGGTGTTGTTGATGCCCTCAACGACGCTTGTGTTCAGCGGGTACCGGCATCACGCGCTATACGATGCCCGAGCGAACTGTTACGCCTTCCTGTGAGCGGAGAGGTGAACATTCGGATATCCGCATATTCTGATTTGACGCCTTCATTGCATGCTGCACTGCAAGTGTCGAACAAATCGGAGACACGATTTCACAGCGCGGTCGGCCGTCTCAGTTCGACCCATCGCGGTCGATCGGACTTCAGGAAACAGACATTCGATCATTTGATCCTCGAACGCGCCGAACAGGTCAAAATGCTCTATTCGTCATTACGCACGGCGCGCTGCTGATACGAAAACGTATTGGCGAACACCGAGTCGACATCTATGAGTTGTCCAATCGTGCTTCCCGCACGTAGCCGGTCCTGGAGAATGTGCTCTGTTTCCAGTAGCTCCTCGGCCTTGCCAATGATCTCTTCGCAGCGGGCGAACGGCACCACCACTACACCGTTTTCATCCGCCACAACGATATCGCCTGGTGAGACCGGTACGCCGCCGCACTGAACGGGAACGTTCACTTCACCGTAACCGGCGATGGCCGCAACATTGGGCACGATACCGCGGCACACGACCGGAAACCGAAGTCGGCGAATTTCCGGCACATCGCGGCAGGCTCCGTCGATAACTGCAGCGATAACGCCACGATTTAGCGCGGACAACGTCATGTTCTCCCCCCAGAACGCGGTGCTAGCCGACGTATGTGCGTCAATCACGATGACGTCGCCCGGTTCGCTAACGTCAATAGCCTTGAACGGCGCCGCGAGGTCCGACGCAAGCGCCCTGGCCGTGACTGCGGTGCCCACAAAGGAAAGAGGTTCGAAGATGGGCCGAAGGGAAGCCGACATCGCGCCGAATCGGCCCATACAGTCGGACAACGCACACGTCACGGAGTCGTACGATGCGATTAGCTCTCGATATCGACCTATCAGCTCGCTTGAAGGACGCACCACAGCAGGAATGATCATTTCAATCTCCCTTGGTGAATGGATCGTCAGCCGATAATAGACCAATGGAGTTTCGCTGGTAGCGACAGCGACCGAAGACCGAACCCCTTGACCAACGGGTGGCGCGCTTGAATGACGGTTTTCGGGAAACTCCTCTGATGACCGTTATTGGCCGAACTCGGCCGTCGGACCAGTGGCCTTCCCCGGAAATCGGCGATGAACCTTTTTTTTTTGGCCCACGCGACCCGCGGCAATTGGCTTGGCACCTGCGAGACAGACCTTGGCGTTCCCGCGCGCGTCGCGGCTGCGTCTCCACGCGACAGTAGCAGGCGATATCGCATCGATGCGTTATCGCCTGCCGCCAGTGCCCAAGAGCGCTGGCACTGGAACTACTGGAGACAAGATGAAGCTTACCTCTCTCGAGCTGATGCGCGTGCGCACCGGCGACCGGCTGGAACGGCTACCCGTATGCGGGTATCACCGCCTTCTGTTTGCCATCATTGCGCTGGCATTCTTTTTCGATAACCTCGACCTGGCCATGATGACGTATCTGCTGGGATCGATTCGGACGGAATTCGGGTTGACCGCAGCGCAGGCCGGCATGCTCGGCAGCGCCAGCTTCGTCGGCATGGCCACTGGCGCGATCAGCTCCGGGGTGCTGGCGGACAAGTTCGGCCGCAAGCCGGTCTTCCAGGTCAGCATGATCATCTGGGGCGTGGGCAGCTATCTTTGCTCCACCGCGAACGGTCCCATGGAGCTGGGTGCGTATCGGCTGTTGCTCGGGCTCGGCATGGGCATGGAGCTGCCATTGGCGCAGACGCTGATGTCGGAATTCATTCCCGCGCGCCAGCGCGGCAAGTACCTGGCGCTGATGGACGGAAACTGGCCGATCGCCTTCATTTGCGCTGGGCTGATGTCGTACTACGTGCTGAGCGCCTACACCTGGCGCACGATGTTCCTGCTCGGCGCGGTCCCGGCGCTATTCCTGATCGTAGTCCGCCGCTTTGTGCCCGAGTCCCCGCGCTGGCTGGAGTCGCAGGGACGCCATGCCGAAGCGGCCGACATTGTCGACCGTATCGAGCAATCGGTCATGCGGCGGATGAAGCTCGATGCGTTGCCGGAAGTCACGCCGGCGGCAGCGGCGGCGGAGCCGGCCACATCGGGCCTGCGCGTGCTCTGGTCCCGCGAGTACCGTAGTCGGACCTTGACCGTATGGGGCCTGTGGTTCTTCGCCCTGCTGGGGTTCTACGGCCTCAATACCTGGATTGGCGCGTTGCTGCAGCAATCGGGCCTCGGGGTAACCAAATCCGTGCTGTACACGGTGTATATCTCAATCGGCGGCATTCCCGGCTTTCTCTGGGCCGCATGGGCGGTGGAGCGCTGGGGGCGCAAGCCAGCATGCGTGGCGACTCTGGTGGGCGGGGCGTGCATGGTGTTTATCTACGGCAGGGTCGCCGGGTCCAGTCCCGACCCCATGGCGCTCTTCCTTTCCGGCGGCATGATGCAGTTCTTCATGTTCGGCATGTGGGCAGTGCTCTATACCTATACGCCGGAACTGTATCCCACGCGGGCGCGCGCTTCAGGTTGCGGGATGGCGTCGACGGTCGGGCGGATCGGATCGCTGCTGGGTCCGGCGTTGGTGGGGCTGGTTCTGCCCGTTGCCGGCCAGGCTGGAGTGTTCTGCCTTGGCGCGCTGTGTTTCCTTGCTGCGGCCGGCATCGTGTTCCGGTTCGGCATCGAGACCCGTGGCAGAGCGCTGGAGACCATTGCTGACTAATACCGCCCCTAGCGATGCATGCGCCCGGGCCCGGCAGCCTTCATGATGCACGCAGGCGCTTCGCATTTGCCATCGCGCGGCCGTGGATCGGCGCGAGGATCTGCTGCATCAGGTTTGTCGCCAGGTCTGCCAGCTGCAGCGGGTTGCCGGGGAACCCGGCGGCCAATTGCAGAAGGTCGGCCTGGCGTTCGAACCATTGCGCGGCGGATCGACTGGACGCCAGCGTCGCCGCGGCCGCGGAGGTCGCCCAAAGATGATCGCTGGTGTCCTTTGCGAGGGTCATGGTCAGGTTGATCCATCCCGAACCCATGGCAAGCAACGATTCAGACGCGGCCTCTCCTTTCTCAACGCTCATCAGGCTGAATTCGCGCTGGTCCTGTTCGCCAGGCGCCGGACCGGCGATGGCCATGCGCGTGGTGCGAATGCTGACGACATGTATTGCTGCCTGGAGCAGTTCGCACATGTCACGAAAGAGGCGGGAGGAGTTTGCAGAAGCGTCGAGGATCGGCTGCGGAAGAGGGGAGGAGGGCACGCGGGTTTTCCTTCGGCATCCGATGAATAACGGACACCTGGCAAGTTCTTGGGAGGCGAGCGGCGTCCGGGTCGCTTTTCGAAGGCGTAGCCGGCTGGCATGCCTCCAAGCATAGGGGTATTTATGTTGCATTGCACCATTTCTTTTGGTTTTCTGCGCTGGATCGGCACGACACGACAGGATCCGGCTTCCCCCGAGCCGCGCTACGCCAAAGCCCTGATTGGTGTCGAAGCCTCAACAGTGTGGGTACCTTGGCGCGCCTACCGCCGTGCGCCGCCGCGGCCTACGATTTGCTCCATGCCGCGGCACGCAGTGGTGAGTGCCACGGCATCCCTTCACATTTTCCATCCCTCAGGAGCCGACATGACCCAACGCGTGAATGCCATGAAGCAGTCCCCCGAACTCTTCAAGAAGTACCTGGAATTCGGCACCCTGCTGCAGGACAATGCGATCGAGCCATCCATCCGTGACCTGGTCGAGATTCGCGCTTCGCAACTCAATGGCTGTGCCTTCTGCCTGGACATGCACGTCAAGCAGTCGCGCATCCATGGCGAGCGAGAGCTCCGCCTTCACCATGTCGCGATCTGGCGCGAATCGACGCTGTTCCAGCCGCGCGAGCGGGCCGCGCTGGCGTGGACCGAGGTGCTGACCAACATCCCGCCGCACGGTGTGCCGGATGACCTGTACGAGCGCGTGCGCGCGCATCTGTCGGAAAAGGAACTCTCGGACCTGACCTTTCTGGTCATGGCCATCAATGGCTGGAACCGGCTGAACGTGGCCTTCCGGACCGTGCCGGGCTCGGCCGACAAGGCCTATGGCCTCGATAAGGCAAAGCTGGAGTGACATCGTGAAAATCATCAGAACGCCGGGCCTGGCCCCGCTGCTGCTTTCCGTCCTGCTGGTGGCGCAACCGGCCATGGCTGCGCCGCCGGAGCCCAAGGTGACGCTGCTGTCGACAGAGGCGCTTCCGGAATATCCCGGCAAGGAGGTGCAGATGATCGTGGTGGAATACCCGCCCGGCGGCGCCGACCCGGTGCATCGCCATGACGCGCACGGATTCGTCTATGTCCTTGAGGGCAGTATCGTGATGGGAGTCCGGGGCGGCAAGGAAGTCACGCTGACTGCCGGGCAGACCTTCCACGAAGGCCCTGACGATATTCATACTGTCGGGCGCAACGCCAGCAACACCAGGCCCGCGAAGTTCATGGTGCTGTTGCTGAAGAACAAGGGCGCTCCGATACTGACGCCAACGAAGTAGCACATTGGCCGGCCGCGGATGCGATCCCGAAGGTTCAGGGATCGCATCCGCGGGCCCGTCGTTGCGCGCAGCTCAGTCAACCACTGCCACGACGCTGACAATGCCCTGCCTGGCCATCTTCACATAGGGGCAGAAGCGCTCGGTATTGCGCACCAGTTCTTCCGCCACCTGTCGTTGCACGCCAGGCATCCTGACCCGGATGTCCGCGGCCAGCGCGAAGCCGCCGTCAACGGGATCGCGGCCGAACGCTATCTCCACTTCCACTGCGAGGTTGTCGACGCTGACATTGGATCGCCGGGCCAGCAGGTTCAGCGCCCCATGAAAGCAGGCGGCATATCCCGCGGCGAACAACTGCTCGGGATTGGTGCCGTGGCCGGGGCCGCCCAGCGCCGCCGGCAGCCGCAGGTCGATGACAAGATTGCCGTCGTCGGAACGCGCCACGCCCGAGGCGCGGCCGTGTCCGGTTTCCCCGCCCGAGACGGTGACGGTCGTGGTGTAGAGGGCGTGGAAGCCCTGCCCGCGATACTTGTCGAGCAGGCTCAGCGGGGGGGCTTGCAGCCCCTTGTTGTCCATATGGCCCGCCCGCGTTGTCAGGCCTTCGGCTTCTGGCTCTGTCGCAGCCACGCTTCGAAAGCGGTCTTGCCCAGGCGTGCCGGGCCTTCCGGTACCAGCGTATCGTCTTGCAGCTCGGCGCCGAAATAGCGGGCCTTGCCATCGACGACAACCTTGCGCGGATCCTTGGTGGCATCGAGATAGCGTTGCACGAGGTCGCTCAGGTGGAAGCGTTCCGGCCCGGCGATATCGACGATGCCGTTGACGGGATCGGCAAGGGCGTGGTCGGCCACAGCTTCGGCCACGTCATCCGAGGCAATCGGCTGGATCGATGCGGATGACAGGCGCACGGAATCGCCATCGGCGCCCGACTGGACGATGCCGCCAAGGAATTCGAGGAACTGCGTGGAGCGGACAATGGTGTAAGGGATGCCGGCGTTCCGGATCAGCGCTTCCTGCGCAATCTTGCCGCGGAAGTAGCCACTTTGTGAGAGCTTGTCCGTGCCGACCACTGACAGCGCCACATGGTGCGCGACACCGGCTGCCTTCTCCGCCGCCGCAAGGTTGCGGCCGGACGTCTCGAAGAAATGCAGGACGGCATCATCCGCGAACGATGGCGAGTTGGCCACGTCCACGACAACCTGCGCCCCGGCAAGTGCCTGGCTCAGGCCTTCGCCTGTCAGCGCATTCACGCCGGTCTGCGGAGACGCGGCAACGACTTCATGGCCTTGCCCGGCAAGCCGGGCGACGACCTTGCTGCCGATCAGGCCAGTACCTCCAATCACAACGATCTTCATCATGCACCTCGATTCTGGTGGAAGGGATGGGCATCCAACCCATGTCCCATGCTAGGCGAAGGGGTGCAGTGACGGTAGCGCCGGCGGCGGACGCATGGTGTTTCCCGTTCGGCACCAATGGTGCGGCCGGGTTGTGGCGTTTTCTCAGCCGGTCACCTTCGACCGATACTCGCTGGGCGAGAAGCCCAGGTTGCGCTGGAACGTAAGGCGCATCCGTTCCTCGCTGCCGAAGCCGCACTGCCTTGCGATCTGCTCCACCGGCAGATGCAGGTCCTGGAGCAGCCGGCGTGCGGCTTCCAGCCGGAAATGCTCAACCCCCTTGGCCGGGGTGCGCCCGGTCTTTTGCTTGTAGACCCGGGCAAAGTTGCGGGGGCTCATTCCGACCTGTTCGGCGAGCTGTTCCACTGACAGCCCTTCCCGCGACAGGTTTTCGATGATCCATAGATGGAGCGCCTCGAACAGCGGCACGTGCCGGCTCTGCGCCAGCAGGATCTCGCTGATCTGTGGCTGCGTGCCCGGCCGCTTGATGAAGACCGCCAGCTCCCTGGCCGCGCTCAGCGAGATATCGTGGCCATAGTCGTCCTCGACCAGCGCAAGCGCCATGTCGATGCCGGTGGTCACGCCGGCCGAGGTCCAGATGCGGTCCTGGCGGACGAAAATGGCGTCCCGGTCCAGTTCGACCGCGGCAAAGCGCGCGCGGAACTGCGCATGCATCGCCCAGTGAGTGGCAGCGCGCCTGCCGTCAAGCAAGCCCGCTTGCGCAAGCAGGAAGGCCCCGCTGCAGACCGAGGCAACGCGGCGTACCTGTCCGGCGGCCTGCTGCAGCCAGGCGACCAGCGAGGTGGCGCTGTCGAGCACCCTGACCATCTCGGGGGCACCCGGGAGGATGATCGTATCGATGTGCTGCAGATCGATTTCCGAGAGCGCCATGGCCTGCACGGCGGTGCCTTCGGCCGAGGCAACCAGGCCGCCGTGCTCGCTTGCCAGATAGCTCCGGTAGCCGGCGAAGCCGCGTTCGCGTGCAAACCGGGAGGCAGCCCAGAACACGGTTTGCGGTCCGGTGAGATCAAGCAGGCTCATGTCCGGGAAGGCCACGAACAGAAGATTGCGTGGCTGGTCGTCAAGTGTCCGGGAAGAGGGCGCAGGCGGAGAGGGAACCATGGCAGGGATCTTGAAAGTCGATGGATGTTATGCCGCCGGCGCGATCCCGCGCAAGGCATGTGGCCGGCAAGCACGCGCAGTGCGACGCCTTCGCCACGGATCGCAGCGGAAGGCCCTGTGGACCGGCGCCTTCCGCTGCTTCATATCTGCATTGTCGCCGCTCGCGCCGGGCCGGATGGCAGAAATCCAGGGGCATCTGTCATTTACCCGGGCATGGCGGGTCATTACGATCATGCCATGGTTGTGCACCGCACAGCGTGGACCCTCATTCGTTGCGCCGCGCCGAAAGGCAATGACATGGACATCGTTGTTCCAGACGTTCACCCGACGTCCCCTGTCAACCGCGGGGGGGCGGATAGAGACGTAACCGGTATGCCGCAGCGGGGCTTTCGCCCCGGCCCGCCGGATCGCGCGGACGGGCTGTCCGCCAGTTTCGCGGCAAGCTACGCCGGCATCATCGCCTTCATGGCGGTCGCCACCGAGGGCAGCTTCTCCAAGGCGGGCGAGCGGCTGGGCATCGGCCGCTCAGCGGTCAGCCGCAACGTCCTGAAGCTGGAAACGCAGCTGAGCACGCGGCTGTTCCTGCGCACCACGCGCACCACCCAACTGACCCGCGAGGGCGAGCGCTTCTTCGAGAACTGTCACCAGGGCGTGGCGCATATCGTCGAGGCCATGAACGACATGCTGGAACTGCGCCTTGGACCGCCAAGCGGCCTGCTTCGCATTAGCGCGACGGCCGGCTTCGGGCGCAAGGTGGTGGCGCCGCTGCTGTCGAAGTTCTCGGCGGCTTATCCGGACATTTCCCTGGACCTGGTGCTCGATGACCGGCCAACGGACTTCGCGGCCGGGAACATCGACGTCGCGTTCCGCAATGGCCGCATCGAGGATTCAAGCATCGTTGCGAAGCAGCTGATCCCGATGCAGATGGCTGTGTGCGCGTCTCCTGCCTACGCGGCGCGGCATGGACTACCGTCGACGCTGGAGGATCTCGCCCGGCACGAATGCATCAACACCCGCATCGCCGGCGCGCGCATCCTTGAATGGGAATTCAAGGTCGAGGGGCATGTGCGCAAGGTTGTGCCTGCCGCAAGGCTGACGTTCAATGACCCTGAGCTGGTGCTGGCGGCGGTGCTCGACGGGCTGGGCATCGCGCAGATGGCGGGCTACCAGGCCTGCGACCGCATCGCCCGCGGCGAACTGGTCATCGCCATGGGACGGTATGCGCCTGACGACCGCGGGCATTACATCTGTTACCTCAGCCGCCAGCACCTGCCCTCGCGCATCCGCGTTTTTGTTGACTTCATGATTGAAGAGATCCGGGCGCTCAATCTGCATTGCCTGGCGGATTTCTACACGGACTACTCGACGACAGGCTACCGGTCCTTCAGATAGCGTTGTTGTAAGGGCGCGGGCAATCGAATGTCCCGCCTCAGCTCCCGCACGCGTGAATCAGGAACTCCCTCAGCGCATCCGCCGGCTTGCCCAGCTTGCGCCCGGGCTGCCACAGCATGCCAACCTCCATGTCCGGCACCGCATTGGCAATCGGGCGGGCCTCGATCTGCTTTCCCTCCAGTGACCACGGGCGATACACCATGTCGGACAGCACGGTGACGCCGAAGCCATGCGCCACCAGCCCGCGCAGGGCCTCCATCGAGCCGGTCCGGAATGCGACCTTGGGTGCGAGCCGGTGGCTGCGCCAGTAACGCAGCGTGGATTCCTCGGCCTCGTCCACGGTGATGAGGATATACGGATAGGCCGCAATATCGCGCAGCGAAGGGCGCTCGACGGCCAGCAGCGGATGGCTGGACGAAGTCCACAACTGGCGCCGGGATCGCATCAGCGTATGGCGCTGGAAGCGCTGGGGCCGCTCCAGGTTCGACAGCAGCGCGATGCCCAGCTCGATCTCCCCCGCCAGCACGGCCCGCTCGATATCGGGCCGGTCCATGTCGAGCAGATCCAGTTCGATGTCCGGATAGTTGGTGCGAAAGCGCGCCAGCAGCCCCGGCAGGAAGTAGCCCAGCACCGTATAGGAGGCGGCAAGGCGCACGCTGCCCTGCAACCCGTGCACCTGGAAGCGCGGCTCGCGCAGCGCATCCTCGACCGAATCCAGGATCTGGCGGGCGTGCTGGAAGAAGAGGTGGCCTTCTGCCGTCAACGTCACCCCATGGGGCCGGCGCTCGAACAGGCGTACCGCCAGGCGCTGCTCAAGCGCCAGCACGGCATTGGTGATGGCCGACTGCGAGACATGCTCGGCGGTCGCGGCCATCGAGAATTGCCCGGTCTCCGCGGCCGCGACGAAGTAGCGGAACTGCCTCAGCGTGACTTCCTTGGCCAGTCTTTCCGAGCCTTCGCGCGCCTTGAACATGGGAATCTCCGGGTTATCCGTTTTTCAGATATCAGGTGTTTGAATTCATGATTTTACGATGACGGCACGGATTTCTAAACTGCTCCGGATACAAGAGAACAAGCACGGAGACTGAGATCGTGAATGCCCCGCTGAACCCCGCCTTGCTCGAAGCCCTGGCCAGCGCCAGCCTGGACGACAAGTACACCCTGGAGCAGGGCCGCGTCTACATGAGCGGCGTGCAGGCCCTGGTCCGCCTGCCAATGCTACAGAAGGCGCGCGACCGCGCCGCCGGCCTCAACACCGCCGGCTTTATCTCGGGCTATCGCGGCTCGCCGCTGGGCGGCGTCGACCAGGCCCTGTGGAAGGCCAAGCAGCACCTGGCGGCCAGCGACGTGGTGTTCCAGCCCGGCGTCAACGAAGACCTTGCCGCGACCGCCGTCTGGGGCAGCCAGCAGGTCAACCTGTTCCCCGGCGCCACGCGCGACGGCGTGTTCTCGATGTGGTATGGCAAGGGGCCGGGCGTGGACCGGTCCATCGACGTGCTCAAGCACGCCAATTCGGCCGGCTCGTCGCGCCATGGCGGCGTGCTGCTGCTGGCCGGCGACGACCATGCCGCCAAGTCCTCCACCGTGGCGCACCAGTCGGAGCACGTGCTGCAGGCCGCCGGCATCCCGGTGCTGTACCCCGCCAATGTGCAGGAGTACCTCGACTACGGCCTGCATGGCTGGGCCATGAGCCGGTATTCCGGCCTGTGGGTGGCAATGAAGTGCGTCACCGACGTGGTGGAGTCGACCGCCTCGGTCGAGATCGATCCCGAGCGCGTGCAGATCGCGCTGCCGCAGGACTTTGTCATGCCGCAGGGCGGACTCAATATCCGCTGGCCCGATTCCCCGCTGGAGCAGGAGGCGCGGCTGCTTGACCACAAGTGGTATGCGGCGCTGGCCTATGTGCGGGCCAACCGCCTCAATCGCGTCGTGCTCGATTCGCCGAACGCGCGCTTCGGCATCATGACTGCCGGCAAGGCGTACCTGGACGTGCGCCAGGCGCTCGCAGACCTGGGCCTGGACGATGACACCTGCGCCCGCATCGGCATCCGCGTCTACAAGGTGGGTTGCGTGTGGCCGCTGGAGGCGCACGGCGCCCGTGAGTTCGCCACCGGCCTGGAAGAGATCCTGGTGGTGGAAGAGAAGCGGCAGATCCTCGAATACGCACTCAAGGAAGAGCTGTACAACTGGCGCGAGGATGTGCGGCCCAAGGTCTTCGGCAAGTTCGACCAGCGTGGCAACGATGGCGGCGAGTGGTCGGTGCCGCGTGGCAACTGGCTGCTGCCCGCGCACTATGAATTGTCGCCGGCGCTGATCGCCAAGGCTATCGCCCGCCGGCTGGAACGTTTTGACCTGCCGGAAGCGGTGCGCGCACGCATTGCCGCGCGCGTGGCGCTGATCGAGGCCAAGGAGCGCGAGGCCGCGCAGCCGCGCATCGCGGTGGAGCGCAAGCCCTGGTTCTGCTCGGGGTGCCCGCACAATACGTCCACGCGCGTGCCGGAGGGCTCGCGTGCGCTGGCCGGCATCGGGTGCCACTACATGACCCTGTGGATGGACCGCAATACTGACACCTTCAGCCAGATGGGCGGCGAAGGCGTGGCCTGGACCGGCCAGATGCATTTCACCGGCGACAAGCACGTGTTTGCCAACCTGGGCGACGGCACGTATTTCCACTCGGGGCTGCTGGCCATCCGCGCATCGATCGCGGCCAAGGCCAATATCACCTACAAGATCCTGTTCAATGACGCCGTGGCAATGACCGGCGGGCAGCCCATCGACGGCGTGCTGACGGTGCCGCAGATTGCGCACCAGGTGCTGGCCGAGGGCGCGAAGAAGCTGGTCGTCGTCACCGACGAGCCGCAGAAGTATGGCGACGGCGCCATGCTGCCGTCGGGCGTGACTGTGTTCCATCGCGACCAGCTCGACGCCGTCCAGGTCGAGCTGCGCGATACCGCGGGCGTCACCATCCTGATCTACGACCAGACCTGCGCGACCGAGAAGCGCCGCCGCCGCAAGCGCGGCACCTATCCTGACCCGGCCAAGCGCGCCTTTATCAACGACGCGGTCTGCGAGGGCTGCGGCGATTGCTCGGCCAAGTCCAACTGCCTGTCGGTGGAGCCGCTGGAGACCGAACTCGGGACCAAGCGCAAGATCAACCAGTCGTCGTGCAACAAGGATTTCTCCTGCGTCAACGGCTTCTGCCCGAGCTTTGTCACTGCCGAGGGGGCGCAGGTGCGCAAGCCCGCGGCAGCGGGTGGCAAAGGCACCGGCGCCGACTTCGAGGCGCTGCCGCTGCCGCGGCTGCCGGCCCTGGAGCGGCCATACGGCGTGCTGGTCACCGGCGTGGGCGGCACTGGCGTGGTCACCATCGGCGGCCTGCTGGGCATGGCATCGCACCTTGAACGCAAGGGCGTGACCGTGCTCGACATGGCTGGCCTGGCACAGAAGGGCGGGGCTGTGATCAGCCACGTGCAGATCGCACCGGGCCCGGACCACCTGCACGCGACGCGTATCGCGACGGGTGAGGCGCGCCTGGTGATCGGGGGCGACGCCATCGTCTCGGCGTCGCCCGAGGTGTTGTCGAAGGTCCGGCATGGCCTGACCGCCGCCGTGGTCAACAGCGCCAACACGCCCACCGCGGAATTCATCAAGAACCCGAAGTGGAAGTTCCCCGGTGCCAGCGCCGAGCAGGACCTGCGCGCCAGCGTGGGCGATGCCTGCGCATTCTTCGACGCCAGCGCATGGGCGGTGACCCTGCTGGCCGACGCCATCTACTCCAACCCGCTGTTGCTCGGCTTTGCCTGGCAGAAGGGCTGGATCCCGCTGCAGCGTGAAAGCCTGCTGCGCGCGATCGAACTCAATGGGGTGTCAATCGACAAGAACCGGCTGGCATTCGAATGGGGGCGGTATCTCGCGCACCATGGCGAGGCGGCGGTCAAGGCGCACTTGCCGGGTGCTCCGGCGGCCCCGGCCGCACAGGTCGTGGCAATCCCGCAGGCGCTCGACACCCTGATCCGCAAGCGCGAGACGATGCTGGCCGAATACCAGAACTCTGCATATGCCGCCCGCTACCGCGAGGCTGTCGAGCGCATCCGCGCCGCGGAGCAGCAACTGGGCATCGACCGCAAGCTGCCGTTGACCGAGGCCGTGGCCCGCAACCTGGCCAAGCTGATGGCCTACAAAGACGAATACGAGGTGGCGCGCCTCTACGCCGATCCCGCCTTCCTGGACAAGCTGCGCGCCCAGTTTGAAGGGGAGCCCGGCCGCGACTACCAGCTCAACTTCTGGCTGGCGCCGCCGCTGCTGGCCAAGACCGACAAGGGCCACCCGGTCAAGCGCCGCTTCGGTCCGCGCACGATGACGGCATTCCGCTTGCTGGCGCGCCTGAAGGGGTTGCGTGGCACGGCGTTCGATGTGTTTGGCAAGACTGCCGAGCGCCGCGCCGAGCGGGCGCTGGTCAACGACTATCTGGCCTTGGTCGACGAGTTCGCGGCGTCCCTGAGCGCGGACAACGTCGACACCGCGCTGGCGCTTGCCGCGTTGCCGGAGGATATCCGCGGCTACGGCCACGTGAAGGAGGCCAGTATGGATGCGGCGGCAGTACGGCGGGACGCGTTGCTGGCGCAGTATCGCGGCGCGGCCCGGCGGGCTGCTGCTTGAGGGGCGGGCGGTTCGAGCCCTGCGCCGAACCGCCCCCCTGTCTATGCTTCGCGCCGGGCGAGCGCCAGAAAGGCGCCCAGGCCCAGCATCGTCACGCCCGACATCCGGGTCATCAAGCGGGCGCGAGCTTCGCGGGCGGCGCCGGACTTGAGCAGACGATGCGCGGCAAACACGACAACAACGTCGACCAGCGTATTGAGCGCGACGCAAATGCAGCCCAACAGCACCAACTGCGCCACCAGAGCTTCGCTCGCCGAGACAAACTGCGGCAGGAACGCCAGAAAGAACAGCGCCGTCTTGACGTTCAGGACCTCGACCATGATGCCCTCGACCAGAGCGCGGCGCGCACCTCTGGATGGCATGGTTTCGAGCGTGACCGGCGCCTGCTTGCGCATCAGCATGCGAATCCCCAGGTACACCAGATAAGCAGCACCCAGATACTTGAGCAGGTTGAATGCCACGGCCGACTGGGCAATGACCAGCGACAGGCCCAAGGCTGCCGCGAGCACATGGAGCAAGCCTCCGAGGGCGGTGCCGAAGCATGAAGCCAGGCCTGCGGATCGGCCGCCAGCCACCGTTCGTGCAACGACATAGGCGATGGCCGGGCCGGGGGTGATGGCGAGAACGATGGCTGCGATCAGGAAGGGGATGAATGACATGGCGGGGTATTCGTCAATGGTGAGGAAAAGCTGAGCGCGGGCCCGGGGGCAATTCAACCAGCCTTGCGCATGGACTGCGCAAGTTCGCCATACCCCCGCGCCTCCAGGGTCTCGGCGGCACCGAGGCGGTCCCGCAACTCCTTGTTCTGGCTGAGCTTGACCTTGCCCACCAGCGAAGTGACGGCGATCTCGATGCCCACGATGTTGCGCAGCATGCTGTCGATGTACTCCGGCGCGGAGTCCCCCATCTTCCAGGGCCTGGGTTCGGCTGCCTCGTGCCGCCGTGTCAGGCGCGCAACCAGGCGGCGAACAAAACGCTCGTCGTCATGCACGGTGATCGTGCCGTGCGCGTGCACCACCTCGTAGTTCCAGGTCGGCACCTGGCGGTGCGCCTCATGCTTGCTCGGGTACCAGTTGGGCGAGATATAGGCCTCGGCGCCCCGGAACACGACCATGACCGGCGAGCCGGTGGGGCAACGCTGCCAGAGTGGGTTCGCGCGGGCCACGTGGGCTGTGAGCACGCCGTGGGTTCCCTCGCCGGGATCGAACTCGAACGGGATGTGGTCGGCATCCAGTCCGGCGCTGCCTTGCGTAACCAGCATCCCCAGCGGGTGCTCGCGGATGATGCGGCCCAGTTCCTCTGGCCGGTTTTCAGCAAAGTGAGCAGGAATATACATGGTGGGGAATCGGAAGCGATGGAATGCTCGATACTGTCGCCGACAACTGGCACAATCGGAAGGTCCGGTTTTCATGATTCTTTATGGGCCAGTCACGCCAGCCAGCCGGTACCCGTGCCGGAGCCACGGGCGCGGGGCGCCGCATCTACGATCTTCTGCGTGCCCAGATCGCGGACGGCACCCTGCCGCCGGGCGCCCGGGCGCCGTCCACACGGGCGCTGGCGTCCGAGTTGGGGGTGTCGCGTACCACTGTCACCGCCGCCTACGAACAACTTGCTGCCGAGGGCTTCCTCGTCACTGCGGTGGGGCGCGTGGCCCGAATCGCCAGCCCCCTGGCGGCACCGGCACCAGCCGGGATCAGCGCAGGCCGGCGCGCCAGGTCCGCCCCAACCCTGTCCGAATTCGGGCGCCGCGTGGCGGGACTCGGCATGCCGGCACTGCTGCAGGCTGAACCGGTTCGTTTCGACTTCCTGTATGGGGCGGTGGCTTCGCGGGACTTCCCAACCCTGGCCTGGCGGCGTGCCTACCAGGCCGAACTGCTGCGCCAGCAAAACAGCCTGTCTTACGCCCCGCCCGAAGGTGAGGCGTCGCTGCGACGCGCCCTCCAGGGCTATTTGCGGCGTGCCCGGGGACTGGCCTGCGAGGCCGAGCAGGTTCTGGTGGTGCATGGCTCGCAGCAGGCCATCGACCTGTGCGCGCGGCTGCTGCTGGATGCCGGCGACGCCTTTGCCTTCGAAGATCCCGGCTACCTGATGGCGAGGCGCTGCTTCGAAGCCACCGGCGCCAGGTGCCAGGCCACGCCGGTGGACGGGCATGGCCTGGATACCGCCAGCCTTCCCCAGGACGATCGTGTGCGCCTGGTGTACGTGACACCGTCGCACCAGTTCCCACTAGGGGGCGTGCTGCCGATCGGCCGGCGCCTGGAGCTGCTGCAATGGGCGCAGCGCCACGACGCCTGGATCATCGAGGACGACTACGACGGGGAGTTCCGCTACGGCCAGCGCCCGATAGACACGCTGCGCTCGATCGACACCGACGGCCGCGTGATCTACGTCGGCACTTTCTCCAAGGCGCTGTCGCCACAACTGCGGCTCGGCTACCTGGTGCTGCCGCCTGAGCTGGTGCCGGTGTTCCGGCAGGCCAAGCGGCTGGCCGACCGCCATGCGCCCGTGCTGGAGCAGCGCGTGCTGGCAGCGCTGATCGAAAGCGGTGCCTACGAACGCCATGTGCGGCGCATGCGCCGGGAAAACGAGCGCCGGCGAGCGGCCTTGCTGGATGGCGTCGCACGTTTCCTGCCAGCGGACGCGGAAGTCTGCGGTACGGCGGCGGGGCTGCATGTGGTGCTGTGGTTGCCGTCGCTGCGGCCCCGCGACGAGACAGCGCTGGTGGCCGCTGCGCGCAGCCAGGATGTGGGGGTCTACCCGGTATCACCGTTGTTTGCAGGGGCCCGGCCGCACGGACAGCGTCGAGCGGCCGGGCTGGTGCTCGGTTATGCGAGTTTGACGGTGGAGCAGATTCAGCGGGGGATGCAGATTTTAGGGGCGGTGATTGCGGCGATGGGGCGGGCGCAAGGCCAGCCATATCAGCTTGATGGCCGCCTGACTACTGGTCAGGAGGCTCCAGGCGGGGGCCGCATCAATAGTTCATCGTCACGTTGAGCATGGCCACCCGCGGATTGCCCACTGGTAGCACGTTGTTGTTCAGGCCGCCCGCGTAGTACATCTTGTCGAACACGTTCTTGACGTTGAACGCCGCGCGCCAGTGCGATGCCACGTAGCCGACGGCAAGATCGGCCACCGTGTAGCCCGGCACGGTGTAGTTAAAGCTGTAGCCGCGCTTGGCGCTCTCGCCGCGCACGCCGGCACCGACGTACCAGCCAGCCAGCGCGCCGCGGAAGCGGTACTGGCTCCACACCGAGAAGCTGTGCCGGGGCACGCTGTTGAGCGGCTTGCCGACGTTCGCAGCCGTGGTGTCTTCGGTGACTTCGCTTGCGATATAGGCATAGGCGCCCGAAACACTGAGGCCATTGCCGAGATCCTGCGTCAGCTCCATTTCCAGCCCGCGCGAACGCTGTTCGCCCACGGCCACGCTGAAGCCTGTGTTAACCGGATCGGTACTGAGCACATTGGTGCGGGTCAGGTCGAACGCGGCCAGGGTCAGCAGGCCGGTCTTGTCCGGCATGTCGAACTTGATGCCCACTTCGTACTGGCGGCCCTTCTCGGGCTTGAACGTGGCGCCGTTGACGTCGGTGCCGGCGTTCGGCAGGAACGAAGTGGCGAAGCTCAGGTACGGACGCGCCCAGTGCGTCAGGTCGTACATCACGCCCGCGCTGCCGGTGACGGCGTTGTCGTCGTTGCCGGTACGCGACCGCGCCAGCCGGTCCGTCGTGCTCGTCTGCGCGGATTCGTAGCGCACGCCGCCGGTCACGGTCCAGCGCTCGGCGATACGGATCTGGTCGCGCAGGTAGAGGCCAACCGCGTTTAGCGTATCGGTCGCGTCCAGGCTATAGGCGGACGGGCAGTTGATGCTGGCGCCATAGACCGGGTTGTAGACGTTCAGCGCTGCCACGCGGCACGTCTTCTGCAGGCGGTCTTCCTTCGTATGGCGGTAGTCGATGCCAAAGGTCACGCTGTGGGCATGCCCCGTGAACGCGAAAGTCCGCTGCACGTTAGTGTCAACACCGAACGAGTCCCCCGAGAAGCTCTGCTGCGTGCCACTGCGGTTCATCGCCTGGCTGTTGACGGCCATGGTGCCGGCCGACACCAGCGTGCCGGTCAGCGACGACGTCTGGTAGCGCAGGTTCTGGTTCAAGGTCCAGCCGGAGTCGAAGCGGTGCGTCAGCGCGTAGCCGATGCGGTTCTGCTCGCCGTCATAAGACGGCGCATTCGGCTCGCCGATGAAGCGGTTGCTCGGCACCACGCCATTGCGGTTCGGCACCAGGGTGCCATTCACTGGCAGGCCCTGCTGGCGCACGTAGTTGCGTTGGCTGTGGCTGGCCAGGATCGTGAAGTCCGTGCGCGTGCCAAGGTCGAGCGTCAGCGATGGCGCGATCCAGCGGTTGCGATACCAGACGTAGTCGGTCGGATCGTCGCTGTTCATCATCAGCGCGTTCAGGCGGAACGCGGCCTTGCTGTCCTTGGCCAGCGGCGTGCCGACGTCGACCGTCGCCTGCCGGAAGCCGTAGTTGCCGACGGTCAGGCCCAGTTCACCGAACAGTTCGGCACGCGGGCGCTTGCTGACCATGTTGACCAGGCCGCCCGGCTGCACCGCGCCGAACAGGATCGAGGCCGGTCCCTTGAGCACTTCCACGCGTTCCACGCCGAACAGCTCCTGCGCCACGCGGTTGTTGCTGTCGACGAGCAATCCGTCGGCAAAGATCGATTCCGATGCACGCTGGCCGCGGATGATGAAGTCGTCCCAGCCGCGCCTGCCATAGACGTTGGTGACCACGCCGGCTGAGTTCTGCAGCGCGTCGCTGAGGTTCTGTGCCTGCTGGCTGTCGAGCAGGTCACGCGTAATGACGGTGATCGACTGCGCGGCGTCGGCCGCGGATTGATCCGACTTGGTCACTCCGGCCGGCCGCCGCGTGCTGAAGCCTACGTCAGTTTGCCCGTCGGCGGCGGCGCTGACCGTCACGGATGGCAGCGTGGCGGGATCTTCGGCGGCGTGGGAAACGACGGGAGGCAGGAGCAGGCAACTGACGGCGGCGGGTATGGCAAGACGGCGGACAAGCATGAGGGCGCAAGGTGAAAACGACGAAAGTGGCGCATCATAAATGAGAATGGTTTGTATTTACAAGAATTTCGTCCGGCAAAAGCCGTACTAACTTTTTGATTCGTATCCATCAACGCCGTTTCTATGGCACATGCTTTCCCTACATAGCGGTCCCTGCGCAGCCCCGTTGCTGCTATCAATGTTCTCTTCCCGGCCGCCTGCCCATGAAACGCACCACCACCATTCCAACCCCGCCGCCCGATGCCGCACATGTCCTGGTGCCGGCCGACGCGCAGGCGGGCCATGCCTGCGCCGACGACCGCAACTTCGTCACCGCGCTGGCACGCGGCATGGAGCTGTTGCGCGCCTTCGGGCCGCAGGACGATTACCTGGGCAACGCCGAGCTGTCGCGGCGCACCGGCATCCCGCGCCCGACCGTGTCGCGGCTCACCTACACGCTGGCCACGCTCGGCTATCTCACCTACATCGAAGCCACTGAGAAGTACCGGCTGGGGCAGGGCGCGATGGTGCTGGGCCACCGCTATGTAGGCGGCGCCGGCATCCGCGAGATCGCGCAGCCGCTGATGCAGTCGCTGGCGTTTGCCTCCGATTGCACGGTGGCACTGGCCATGCCGGACCGGCACGCCATGGTCTACCTGGAAAGCTGCCAGCCGCGCGGGGCGCTGGTGATCCGGCTGGCGCCGGGCGCGCGCCTGCCGATGGCCACCTCGGCGATCGGCCGCGCCTGGCTGGCGGGGCTCGATGCCGATCACCGCGAGGCCGCGCTGGCCGAACTGGCGCGCCACTATGGCTCGCGCTGGCCCGCCGTGCGCACCGGCATCGACCGTGCGCTGCGCGACTACGCACGGCGCGGCTTCTGCGTGGCGCATGCCGAATGGGACCGCACCGTCAGCGGCGCCGCCGCGCCGCTGCGCCTGGCGGGCAGCAGCGAGGTGCTGGCGTTGAATATCGGCGGGGCCGCGACACGGCTGTCGCCCGAGATCCTGGAAAGCAACCTGGGCCCGCGCATCCGCGAACTGGCCGAGACCCTGCAGGCGCGGCTGTGGCAACCCGGCGGCGCGCGCGCGACCGCCCGCTTTGCTTCCGCGCAGCCAGACCCTGATACCCATACCCACGCGTCCAACGCATGACGCGGGCACTGAATTCAACGAGGAGACAACCCATGGAAGTACGCAACAAGACCGTCGTGGTGACTGGCGCGGCCACCGGCATCGGGCGCGCGCTGGCGCTGGCCTTTGCGCAGGCCGGCGCGCGCGGCGTGGCCGTGGCCGACCTGAACGCGGCCGGCGCCGCCACCGTTGCCACCGAGGTCCAGGCCGCGGCGCCTGCGTGCCAGGTGTTCGCCCAGCCGGTCGACGTGGCCGATGCCGCCGCCGTGCAGGGCCTGGCCGACGAGGCCACGCGCCGCTTTGGCCAGGTCGACATCTTCTGTTCCAACGCCGGCATCATCCTGCGCAAGGGGCTGGATGCGAGCGCCGACGAGTGGCAGCGCATCTGGGAAATCAACGTGATGGCGCATATCCACGCGGCCAGGGCGGTGCTGCCGCAGATGCTGGAGCGCGGCGACGGCTACTTCATCAACACGGTGTCGGCAGCGGGCCTGTTGTCGCAGATCGGCTCGGCGCCGTATGCGGTGACCAAGCACGCCGCCATCGGCTTTGCCGAGTGGCTGTCGATCACCTACGGCGACCGCGGCATCAAGGTCAGCTGCATCTGCCCGCAGGGCGTGCAGACCAACATGCTGTTCGGCGAGAAGGGCGAGCGCAAGGGCTTCCTGCAGGAAGGCTCGGTCACCGCCGAGCACGTCGCCGCGGTGACGCTGGAAGGGGTGGCCGATGAGCGCTTCCTGATCTTGCCGCACCCGGAGGTGCTTGAGTACTATCGCCGCAAGGGCCAGGACTATGACCGCTGGCTGCGCGGCATGCGGCGCCTGCATGACAAGGTGATGCAGGAGTTCGGCGGCATCGCGGTATAGAGCTTAGCAGGTTCAGACGGCGGCAGTGGCCGCCGTCTTCACATAGCAGGCGGCCACGCAGCCGCCGGCAACAGGAGGAACACCCATGCGTTTCGGCACCCTTGCCGCGGCAATGCTTGTCACATCCGCGCTGGTCGGCGCGGCCCCCGCGCTCGCGCAAACCTGGCCCGCCAAGCCGATCCGGATCGTGGTCGGCTTCCCGACCGGCGGCGCGCCCGATACGCTGGCGCGTATCGTCTCGGAGAAGATCTCGCCATCGTGGGGCCAGCCCGTGATCGTGGACAACAAGCCCGGCGCGGGCGGCAATATCGGCGCCGAGGCGGTGGCGCACGCGCCGGCGGACGGCTACACCCTGGCACTGGGCACGGTCGGCACGCACTCGATCAACGGCGCGCTGTACAGCAAGATGCCGTACGACATGGTGAAGGACTTCGCGCCGGTCATGATGATCGCCTCGACGCCCAACGTGCTGGTGGTCAACCCCGGCGTGCCGGCGAAGACCACGGCCGAGCTGATCGCACTGGCGAAGAGCAAGCCCGGCGCGCTGACCTTCGGCACCCCCGGCGTCGGCACCTCGCCGCACGTGGCCGGAGAAATGTTCAATTCGATGGCCGGCGTCAAGATCACGCACGTGCCCTACAAGGGCCGAGCCATGGCCATCCCCGACCTGCTCGGCGGCCATATCACCATGATGTTCGACAACCTGCCGTCGGCCTTGCCCGTGGTGCGCGAGGGCAAGCTGCGCGCGCTGGGCATTACCAGCGCGAAGCGCTCGGCCTCGGCACCGGATATCCCGACACTGGCCGAGCAGGGCTTGCCTGGATTTGAAGCCGATTCATGGTTCGCCGTGTTCGCGCCGGCCAATACGCCGAAGGATGTGGTGGCCAGGCTCAACACTGAACTCAACCGCATCTTCACGCTGCCCGATGTGCAGGCGAAGCTGAAGACGCTGGGGCTGGATCCGATCCTGGGGACGCCGGAGAAACTGGCGGCATACCAGCGCCAGGAGATTGCAAAATGGGCGAGGGTGGTGAAGGAATCGGGGGCGAAGGCGGAGTAGGCCTTTAAACCCAGAGGGTTTGCTCCCCTCTCCCGCTTGCGGGAGAGGGGAGCACGCAATCACTGATCAGGCGTCCGGCTCCACCGCCCCCCGCGCAGGTTCCGCGCCGCTGGCATCGCGCAACCTGCTCAGGCTGATCAAGGCCCCCAGCGCCGCCACCACCGCCGCCAGATACAGCGCAATGCGCGCCGCGCCGGTCGGCGTCAGGCTGAACAGCAGCGCCACCACCGCTGTGCCGCTGGTCTGCCCCAGCAGCCGCGTGGTCGCCTGCGCGCCGCTGGCGCCGCCGCTGCGCTCGGGCGGCGTGGCGCCGATCATGGCGCGGTTGTTGGGGGACTGGAAGAAGCCGAAGCCCGTGCCGCACATCGCCATGCGCCAGACGATATCCAGGCTGCCGGCGTCCGGGCCCAGCGTGGCCAGCCCGACCAGCCCGCCCGCCAGCATGGCCAGGCCGATGCCGGCGAGGATGCTGGCCGGATAGCGGTCCGACAGCCGGCCCGACACCGTGGCCATCACCGCCACCATCAGCGGCCAGGGCGTGATCAGCAGGCCGGTTTCCTGCAGGGAGCGGCCGAGCTGGTATTCGAGATAGAACGGCAGCGCGATAAAGGCCAGCATCTGCGTCATGAAAGAGCAGAACGAGGTGCCCACCGCCAGCGTGAAGGAGCGGCTGGAAAACAGGTCCACCGGCACCAGCGGCGCGGGGCGCCCGTGCTGGCGCCGCACCAGCAGCCAACCCAGCATCACAGCGGCGGCCATGCCCGCGGCGCCTGCGATGCGCCAGCGGGCGTGGCCCAGGCCGTCGACGCCGAGGATGAACATGCCGAACACCAGCGCCGACAGCAGCGCGCTGCGGTAGTCGAACTCGCGCGGCTGCGGCGGCGTCGCGGGCAGCGAAGTGCGGCTCAGCACCAGCGCGACGATGGCCACCGGCACGTTGACCGCGAACAGCCATTTCCAGCTGGCGACCGCCAGGATCAGCGCGCCCAGCGACGGGCCCACGGCGATGGTCACGCCGACCACCAGCGCGTTCAGCCCGATGCCGCGGCCCAGGCGCGTGGGCGGGTAGATAAAGCGCACCAGCGCCGTGTTGACGCTCATGATGCCGGCGCCGCCGATGCCCTGCAGCACGCGCGCGGCCACCAGCATCGGCAGGTTGACCGCCAGCGCGCACAGCAGCGAGCCCAGCAGGAAGGTGGCCAGCCCCGCCCGGTACACGCGCTTGTAGCCAAGGATGTCCCCCAGCGACGAGAGCGGCAGCAGGCACACGGTCACCGTCAGCTGATAAGCGTTGACCACCCAGATCGTGCTGGACGGATCGGCCTGCAGCTCGCGTGAGATCGAGGGCAGGGCGATGTTGGCGATCGAACCATCGAGCACGGCCATGATCAGGCCGAAGAAAACAGTGAGGATCGCCCAGGTCCGCTGTGGCTGGGGAAGGCCTTGTTCTGGCTGCATGGGGAGAGACATTGAAGACAATGCCGCGCCAGCATTGCTCAGGCATGGCCAGGACGGCCATGGCGCAGCGTTGCCATTATCGTCCCGCGTGGCGATGCTCGCAAATCCGCTAATTGTGGTAAGGCGCAGCGCGCCGCGCGCATTATTCCGCTGCGGCGGCCTGCGCGTATCCGCGCAGCCGTTCATGCAGGGCTTCGGCCGCGGCTGCGGCGGCCGGGGTCCACGCCTGGGCGCCGTCACACAGTGCTTCCAGTGCCAGGCATGCCCCGACGATGGGCTGGCGGCGCACAATCATGAAGGCGCCGGCTGCGGCATGGACCCAGTGCCGCAATGCCGGCAGGTCCTGCTGCGCAATGATGTGCGCCAACGCTGGCAGGTCTTGTTGCAGCTGCCGGCGCAGCATGGCTTCGTAGCGGCGGCGATCAGCGGTTTCTGCCTGGGAAGCCGCAGCTGGCTCGTCATTGGTGCGAGGGGCCGCGGCATGCCGGCGGCCGGGCAGGCCATGCAGGCATGCCTGCAGGTCCTGCAACGACGCCGGCTTGGCGATAAAGCCGGAAAAGCCGCGCAGGCGCCAGTCTGCGCATGGCTCGCTGCCAGTGAGTGCGCTGAAGGCCAGTACCGGCATGTCGGGATGCTGCGCGCGCACCGCGCGCAGCAGCGCATGGCCGTCCATGACTGGCATATGGATATCGGTCAGCACGGCGTCGATGTGCGTGCTCTCCAGCTCCGCCAGTGCCTGCCTGCCGTTGCCTGCAACGATCGGGTGGCAGCCAAGTGCCTGCAGCTGTTCGGCGATCAGGGTCTGGTTCAGCGCATTGTCCTCGGCGACAAGGATCGTCAGCGGCGCCTCGGCCGATGCCGGGAGTGCCTGCGCCGCCGGCGCGCTGCCGTCTGCCGTCGCAAGCGCCGGCGCCGGGCCTTCGGCCGCCTGGGCCACGCAGTCGAGCAGCGCGCGGTGGCTGTAGGCCGTGACTTCGTGCATGCCGGGGGCGCACTGGCACGGCCGATGCGGGCCCTCCTGCGTCACCCACACAACCGGGACCTTTGCCGCATCGCGCAGGCCGGCCAGTGCGGCCAGGGGGTACTCTTCAGTGGCGACGATAACGCGTGGCACCTTGACCTGGAAAGACGCCAGTGCGGCCGCCTGCGATGCCAGCACATCGGCACGCCAGCCTGCCGTGGCGAGCCACGCGGCCAGGGCCTCGCCGGTGCGCATGTGCTGGCACAGCACGACCACGTCGCCGCACTGCGCCGCGGCGGGCGGGACCGGCGGCAGCGGCGTGCCAGCGGCCGCCGGCAGCGGCACCGAGACCGTGAACGCGCTGCCCACGTCCGGCACGCTGTCCACGCTGATGCTGCCGCCCATCAGCTCGCACAGCCGGGCGCAGATCGACAAGCCCAGGCCAGTGCCGCCGTAGCGGCTGGCGGTTGCGGCATCGCCCTGCACGAAGGGCTGGAACACGCGCGCCGCCAGCGACGGCGGCATGCCGATGCCGGAATCGCTGACGCGGCAGACCAGCCGCTGCGTGCCGTGGTGGTCCTGGCGCAGCTCGCCGCTTAAGGTGATGCGGCCGCTGGCAGTGAACTTGAAGGCGTTGCTCAGCAGGTTGTTGAACACCTGCACCAGGCGCATGCGGTCGCCTGTGACCTCAGCATCCAGCGATGGCGACAGCTGCAGGTGGAAGCGGATGGGGCGGCCGGCCACCATCGGCGCATGGGTCAGCGCCACGCTTTCCAGCGCCTCGACGGGGCGGAAGGGCGCGTTGACCAGCCTGAGCTTGCCGGCATCGATCTTGGAAAAATCCAGCACATCGTTGACGATCCGGCGCAGCGCCTCGGCGGCGCTGTCCAGCGCCCTGAGCCGGGGCGCGTGTGCCGCCAGGCCGCTGCCGCGCGCGAGCAGCTCCAGGTTGCCCAGCAATGCGTTCAGCGGCGTACGGATTTCGTGGCTCATCGCGGCGAAGAAGGTCGAGCGTGCGCGCATCATTGCCTCGGTGGCCTGCTGGGCGGAGCGCAACTGCTCTTGCAGTGCCTGCTGCGCGGTACAGTCCTGCACGGCGCAGAACAGCACTGCCTCATCGCGGTAGCGCGCCGGCGCGTAGGTGATTTGCAGGAAGTGCTGGGTGGCGTCGCCGTGGCCGGATGGCTCATCCGCCGGCACGCGCGGCGGTGCCGCGACGGTAAAGCTGGAAATGGACGCTTGTCCGCTGCTGCCACCGCATGGCTGTTTCTTGAACGCCTCCGCTACGGCATCGGGCAGGTGCCCATGGGGCTGCCATTGCAGCAGCACGCCGGCCAGCGGGTTCGACGTCAGGACGGCGTAGTCGTGCTGGCGCACGATGCAAAGGCCGATCGGCGTGGCATTGACCAGCACCTGGTTCATCAGCTCGCTTTCCAGCGCACGCGAGGCTTCGGCGTGCGTGCGCCGCAGCAGGTGCCGGCTCCAGTAGCGCGCGGCCAGCCCGATGGCGCCGGTCAGCAGCAGCATGGCGCCGGCGATCACGGCCAGCTCCGCTGCCAGCGCCGTGCCCAGCATGCGATACGGCAGGTGGTAGACCAGCTGCCCGAAGCCTGCCGGCAGCGGCTGCACCAGCCGCATGCCCGATGGCGTGACATCCAGCCTGCTGTGCGACAGCAGGCGCGTGCCGGCTGCCACATCGTTGACGCTGGCCGAGGCCGCCGGCCAGTCTTGCGGCGATACATCGATGACCTGACCGGCTGGATTGAGCAGTGCCAGCAGCGCCGGATCCTCCGCGCGCTGCAAGTCGGCCAGGAAGGCGTGCAGGGGCACGCAGGCGGCCACCAGCATGGTGGGCGTGTCGCCGGCATAGGCGGCGCCGGCCAGCACCATGACCGGAGTGTCGTCCACCGGGTGGCGCAGCGGACCCACCCAGACCTGCTGCTCGCGCGCCGGCACGCTGCGGCCGCTGCGCTCCAGCAGCGCCTGGGTCAGCCATGTGCGCAGCAGCGGGATCAGCGCCGGGTCGAGCGCGAGCGGTGGCGCGCCGGCCTCGGGCTGGCTGATGACCACGGCGCTGTCCTCGTTCAGCGCGACCGCGTAGGCCCCGTGGTCGAGATCGAACGCCTGTTGCGTGGCCACCGCAGCCAGGGCAATCTGCCGCAGCCGCACGTACTGCGCCGGCAGCCCGGCGCCCCAGCCCTGCCGCGTTGCCTCGGTGGCAAGCAGGTGATAGTCCTTGCGCACGGCATCGACGTGGAGGCTGGTGGTGCCGGTGCGCCGGAAGGCCCCGAAGCCGGGATCGCGCGATGGCTCCGGTGCGGGTGCATCCAGGTTGTAGCGGATGCCCAGCACGGTGCGCCGCAGGAACGAGGACTCGTTATGCAGCAACTGCGAGACCGAGCCGGCGTACCGCGAGACGTCGCTGCGGCGGTAGTCCAGGTGTTGTTCCGTGGCCAGGCCGGCAAGCAGCAAGCCGGAGAACAGCACGATGGCGATCAGCACCGCAATGGTCACTGAATACTGGTGTTGCTGGCGCCTCGCATTGTCGGCAAGCGCATCGAAGGCGCTGGCCAGGGTTTCACGGGTACGGTCGACGGTTCGCTGCATCGGCGGGTTCCGGCCGTGTCAGATCAGGCGGTTTTCATAGGCGTAGCGGATCAGGCCGGTATTGGTCTGCACCCCCAGCTTGCGCATGGCCACGGTCTTCTGGCTGGAGATGGTGCTGACCGAGCGGCCGAGCTTGCCGGCGATGTCGGTCAACTGCAGGCCCTGCACATAGAGCCGGATCACTTCCAGTTCGCGCTGCGTCAGTTCGGTGGCCGGTGCGCCGGCCAGCGTGGCGTGTTGCAGGATGGTGTGCACCGCGGGGGAATAGAAGCAGCTGCCGCCGGATGCGACGTGGATGCAGGCGCGCACGACCTCCTCCAGGTGGTCTTCCTTGCTGACGAAGGCGCGCACGCCAAGCTTCATGGCGCGGCGGATGATGGCGGGATTGGTCTGGGCGCTGATCACCACCACGCGCGTCAGCGGATGGCGACGCGCCAGGCGGCCCAGCAGGTTGAAGCCGTCCAGCGAGGTATCGCCGTGGCCCATGCAGAAATCGGTGATGGCGATATCGGCGTGATGTTGGTCCAGCGCGCCGAGCAACTCGGTGCCGTTGCGGCATTCGCAGCTGATCTGGGCACTGCCGCTGCGCTGCAGGCAGTCGCGCAGGGCGGCCACGACCAGCGGGTGGTCGTCCGCCAGGGCGACACGCAAGACTCCGTCGTACATAGCTATCTCCGGATGGGCGGCAACCGGTCCACGCCGGCTGCACTGGGCGATTGCGCCACCACAAATCCGAGATTCTGGCTATGTTCCACACCTCCTTGAATCGTAATTCAGCTAGTTCAGGGAACTAGCTGAGGCGGGCATGGACACGGCCAGTTTGGGAAATGCGTGACCTGCCAATAGAACGGCGCCATGCCGCGATGCTTGACCTGGGTTTGCGCAGCATTGCGTCGCTTGTTCCGCGGCGAGCGCGGCCGGCTATTTGCCTTATGTCAATGCGTGGCGGAAGACGCATTCACGCAGCGGCAGGCAGGAGCGCCGCGAGAGAAAGTGAATTCGCGGTGACATCCCCGCATGCGCGCAGCGCGCCGGCTCCGGCACGGCGAATTTTCACGCTTCGGGGCACGGACCGCTGTCCTAGAATGAAGCTGACACGCGCCCCGCGGCGCGTGCACCGCGTTGGGGAACGCCATGCCCGTCTACCAATACCGCTGCGAGAAGTGCGGCCATATGTTCGAGAAAACCGAGCATCTCGCAGAACACGCCTCTGCCCATCCGAACTGCCCGAACTGCGGCAGCCAGTCCGTCCAGCACGCACCGGCCCCGTTCGTGGCAGTGACCCAGCGCAAGAGCTGAGTCCGCTGAGTCCGAACAACTACCTCCCAGGAGGGTTTGCGGCCCGCCGCAGTTGTGCGGCGGGCGCGCAGGTGTGCCGCCGGCCGACGGCCGCGGCATGTCTTTTCCAGGCGTGGTGCCCGTGCACCACGTGCGTTAGCGCTGCGCGCAAGCGGCGATCTCAACCTTGACGGAGGATGCCATGGCAACGAGACCGTTCACCGAATTTCCCGCCGACGAGCAGCAACAGGTCCTGCAGGTATGCAGGCAGGTCGGGCTGGCGGCCGAGATGTTCGAGATTTTCGAGGAAAGCCGCGAGGCCGGGGTGCGGCGCATCAGCGTGCGCCGGGTCGGCACGGACAAGACCAGTGTCTACGAGGCAGGCCCCGGTTCGGTCTGGGTCGAGGAATTCGAGAGCGACCTGGAGTGCGGCCTGTTCGGCCAGGTGACGGCCTGACGGCGAGGCTCAGTGCCGTCCGCGTTCGCCGGTGCGCGACACCACTGACGCGCCGGCGATCAGCTCCTTGAGCAAGGCCAGCGACGCCGCACCGCAGGTGCGGTACGGATCCAGTTCGGCGCGCGCCGAGAACTTGAGCAGGGTGGCGGTGTTGATGCGCGCCGCATTGACCTGGCCCATCGCCCAGCCGGCAAAGTCGCGCGTGCAGGTTTCCTCGAAATGCAGCAGGGTCACGTCGTGGTGGCGCGGGTCGCGTGCGATCGCCTGGAACAGCTGTGATACGTCCTGGCGGTCGCCTTCCAGCGCCTGCAGGAAGATGCCGTTGCCGTGGCACAGCACCCCGGTGATGCCGTGGCGCGGATTGCGTTCCAGGCTGGTGGCCAGGATGGCGTCGAGCAGGGCGGCGTCGATGGCCTGGCGGGCACGGCTGGCATAGAGCAGGCGGACTAGCATGGGCGTGGCGCTCGGTTGTGGCGGCTGGTGGGCGGGGCGTGCGGCCTAGCCGCGGTTGTGGTTCAGCAGCGTGAGGAACTCGCGGCGCAGGCTGTCGTCCTTCAGGAACGAGCCGCGCATCACGCTGTTGGTCATCTTGGCATCGGTGTCGCGCACGCCGCGCCAGTGCATGCAGAAGTGCTCGGCTTCCATCACGATGGCCAGGCCGTCGGGATTCATCTTTTCCTGCAGCAGGTCGGCGACCTGTGCCACCGCCTCTTCCTGGATCTGCGGCCGGCACATGATCCATTCGGCTAGCCGCGCGTACTTGGACAGGCCGATCAGGTTGGAATGCTGGTTCGGCATCACCCCTACCCACAGCTTGCCGATGATCGGGCACAGGTGATGCGAGCAGGCACTGCGCACGCGCAGCGGGCCGACGATCATCAGTTCGTTGAGCTGGCCGACGTTGGGGAACTCGGTCACCGGCGGCGCCTTGGCGTAGCGGCCGGCGAAGATCTCCTTCAGGTACATCTTGGCGACCCGGCGCGCGGTTTCCTGGGTGTTGTGGTCGTTGTCGACGTCGATCACCAGCGCGCGCAGCACGTCCTCCAGGCGCGCCTGCACTTCGGCCTGCAGCTGCTCCATCTCGCCCGGCTCGATGTGGTGCGAAATATTGTCGTTGGCGTGGAAGCGCTCCTGCGCGGCCTCGAGCCGTGCGCGGATGCGGGCGGAGACGCTGTGGGCGTGGGGGTGGCCGGCATCGTCGCCGGCGTTGCTGTCCTTCGCGCGGTGCGCCGCGTCCTTGCTGGTCATGGTTATGCGTGGTGGGATGGATGACTGCGCAGCGGGTGTGCCGGATTCACTATATGGCAGATGCCGTGGCCTCACAACCCGCACGGGGCATGGCAAGGTGCGGCGCGGTGGGCCGATTACGCCACAAGCCGACGTTGCTCCGTGAATAGTTCATGACATCGCTAAAGCCCGCGCCGCACAACGCCGACAAGCGCACATAATGTCTGCACAACGCCAGGCAGCCCGCCATAAAGCCGCCGGCACCCGGCCGCTGCAGCGCGCGGCCTGACTCTTTGTCGGGAATAACGTCATCATGCCGATTGCCTTTCCGTGCAGCAGCCTGATGCTGCTCCATGTGGTCACAGTGCCGCTGCCGGCCACGCCGGTGGAAACTGGCGTGGCGGAACACCACGCCAGTGCCGTGCGCCATGGCGCGACCGGCCTGCGCCGGCCCCTGCTGCAGGCCGCCAACACCCCCGCGGCCAATGACGCCGCTACCAGCTGAGCCAGCAGCCTAAAGCAGCAAAAGCGCCAGTGCCGGCAGCATCGCTGCCGGCATCACCACGGCCCCCACGCGCAGGAACTGGCCGGCGCTGACCATATGCCCTTCGCGCCGCAGCGCCGTGAGCCACAGCAGCGTGGCCAGCGAGCCGGTGACGGACAAGTTGGGGCCAAGGTCAATGCCGATCAGCACGGCACCGGTCACGGCATGCGAGGCATGTCCGCCCGCCAGCGCCGAGGCGGCGATCAGGCCGGCCGGCAGGTTGTTGGCGATATTGCCCGCCAGCGCCACCACCGCGCCCACGCCCAGCAGGGCCAGTGCGCCGCCGTCGCGCGATGCCGCTGCGACGGCATCGGCCAGCTGGCCGATCACCACGGTCTGCTCCAGTGCCGCGACCAGCACGAACAGCCCCGCCACCATCGGCAACACCCCCCATGACACCTCGCGCAGCGCCGGCACCAGCAGCTCGCGCCGGGTCGCGCAGACCAGCAGCAGCGTGGCCACGCCCGCCGCGCAGGTCGGCCAGCCCAGGTCGTTGCCGCGCAGCGAGGCCACCAGCAGGATCAGGCCGGTCAGCACGATGCCCAGCGCGGTCAGCCGGGCCTGCGGCGACAGCGGCGGCACCGGCACGTCATGTTCGATGGGCTCGGCCAGCGCCGCGCGCTGGGTCCACCACAGCGCTGCCAGCGTGGCCAGCACCGCGGCCAGCGACGGCAGCGCGAAGCTCGCCAGCCAGCCCGCCAGCGGCGGCATGCGTGTGCCGAAGATGACCAGGTTGGCCGGGTTGGAGATCGGCAGCACGAAGCTGGCGGCATTGGCGATGAAGGCGCACGCGTACAAGTAGGGCAGCGGATGCCGGACCCGCGCGGCGCGGGTGGCGGCCAGCACCGCGGGCGTCAGCACCACGGCGGTGGCGTCGTTGGACATGAATGCCGTCACCAGCGTGCCGAAGCCGTACACCATCAGGAACAGCCGCGGCGCCGAACCGCGCGCCCGGCGCACGGCGAGCGCGGCGACGTGGTCGAACAGCCCGGTCTTGCGGGCCAGCTCGGAGATCAGCATCATGCCCGCGAGAAACAGGTACACGTCGTAGCCGCGCAGCACCGCCGCCAGCGCGTCGGGCAGCGTCATCAGGCCGGTGACGCACAGCAGCAGGGCGCCGGCGGCGGCCCAGAAGGCTTCGGGCAGGCGGAACGGGCGGAACAGGACGCCGGCCGTGGTCAGCGCGGCGACCGACCAGATCAGCAGCGGGGCGTGGCTGGACATCGGGATCGGGGACAGTGGAAAGCCGGAAGTCTACAGCCTGGCGTCCGCGGGGACGGCCGGCGTGGCAGCGCCGGGCGCCGGCAGGCCAGTTGCCTCGCTGGTGACAGGTGTCGGCGCGGGGGCAGCCGGGGCCGGCGCCGCGGTCCCGCCGAGGTTGCTGGCGACCGGATCGACCGCCGGCGCCGCCGCGGGTGCCGGCGGCGGGAAGCCGATGGCGGCGATGCCGTGGCTGCCATCCGCATACTCCGCGTACATCCAGTCATCTCCCACGCGGACCACGCCGGCGGGCGCTTCAGCTTCAGGCACGGGCACGCCCGCAAGGCGGCCCTCCATATAGGCGGCCCACACCGGCAGCGCGGTGGTGGCGCCGAACTCATGCTCGCCCAGGCTGCGGTTGTCGTCGTAGCCCATCCACGCCACCGTGACGACGCCGCCGGCGTAGCCCGCGAACCAGCCGTCGACCGAGTCATTGGTGGTGCCGGTCTTGCCGGCCACGTCGGCGCGGCGCAGGTAGCGGCGCACGCCGGCGCCGGTGCCGTCGTCGACCACGCTGCGCAGCAGGCTGTCCATGACGAAGGCGTTGCGGGCGCTGATCACGCGCGGCGGGGCCGGGCTGTCCGCGGCGTCCTCCGACTCGGCAGAGAACAGCACCTTGCCTTCGCTGTCGGTGATGCGCGCGATCAGGTAGGGCTCGATGCGGTGGCCGCCGTTGGCAAAGACGCCATAGGCCGCGGCCAGGCGCAGCGGCGAAGTGGTGCCGGTGCCCAGTGCCAGCGGCAGGTAGCGCGGCAGCCGCCTGGGCGCGAAGCCGAAACGGCTGGCGAACTCCACCGTGTACGGAATGCCGATCGCCTGCAGCGTGCGGATCGCCGGCAGGTTGCGCGATTCCGCCAGCGCCTGGCGCACGGTGATGGGGCCGACAAAGCGCCCGTCGTCATTGGACGGCTGCCAGCGCGAACCATTGGGCAGCGGCGCGTCGTTGATCAGCGTGCCGGGCGACACGCCGCGCTCCAGTGCCGCCGCATAGACGAAGGGCTTGAAGGTCGAGCCCGGCTGGCGCTGCGCCTGGGTGGCGTGGTTGAAGCGGCTGGTGGCAAAGTCGGCGCCGCCCACCATCGCCTCGATCGCGCCGGTGGCGCTGTCCAGCGATACCAGCGCACCCTGCGGGCCCTGCGACAGGTCCTTGACGAACTTGCGGTGGCGCCGCGCGTAGCCTTCCAGCCCGCCGTGCACCGCATCGTAAGCCAGGGTCTGGCGCACCGACGACACCGTGGTGTAGACGTTCAGGCCGCGCGTGTAGGCCTCGTCGCCAAAGCGCTCGCGCGCCAGCTGGCGCGCGAGTTCGGCCACGTACTCGGCATGCCCGGCAAAGCTGCCGGGGCTGTCGTCGGAGATTGCCAGGCGCGCGGCGCGGGCCTCGCGGTAGTCGTCCTGGCTGATCATGCCCAGTGCCAGCATGCGGCCCAGCACATATTCCTGGCGCCGCTTGGCGCGCGGGAAGTTGACCACCGGGTTGATGGACGAAGGGGCCTTGGGCAGCCCCGCCAGCATCGCCGCCTCGGCCAGCGACAACGACGCCAGCGGCTTGCCGAAGTACGCATGCGCGGCGCTGCCGAAGCCGTAGGCATGCTCGCCCAGGTAGACCTGGTTCATGTACAGCTCAAGGATGCGGTCCTTGGGCAGGGTCTGGTCGATGCGCCAGGCCAGCAGCATTTCATACCACTTGCGCGCCAGCGTCTTCTCGCGCGACAGGTAGAAATTGCGCGCCACCTGCATGGTGATGGTGGACGCGCCCTGCGCATAGCCCTGGCCCAGGTTGGCCAGCGCGGCGCGCAGCACGCCGGGCATGTCGACACCCTCGTGCTCGTAGAACTGGTCGTCCTCGGCTGCCAGCAGCGCCTGGACCATGCGCGACGGCATCTGCCCGAAGGGGATGAACTCGCGGTGCTCGCTGCCGAACTCGCCGATCTGCACATTGTCGCTGGTGTAGATCCGCAGGGGCACGTCGGGCCGGTAGTCGCGCAGGGAGTCGACTGCGGGAAGCTGCCGCAGGCTTACCACCGCGGCAAAGCCGGCAAGCAAGGCACCGGCTGCAGCCAGCGCCAGTACGGCGCCGCCTGCCTTGACTGCGATTTTTTTCATGCGCGCATTTTACCCGCTGCCTGACTGGCGCTAGCGGCCGGCCGCCAGCGGCAGCGGGTTGCCGAGCTCGTCATGGTCGATGGGCGGCGTGCCGGTGGCGGCCGGCGGTGCGGGCTGGGCTGTAGCCACGCGCAGCCTGGCCTGGCCGTGATGCCGGGCAAATTCGCACAGCGCCAGCCAGGTTTCCTCGCGTTCGATAATGGTGAAGTGATTCGTGGCTGGCACGGTCTGCAACGCCACCGGGCCGGGCCAGGCAGCCATGAGCCGTTCCGAGCATTCATGCGGCACCACTTCATCGGTCTCGGCCAGCAGCACCTTGGTGCTCTGCACGACCTTCTTGCAATGCGAGATCGAATCGAAATGGTGGCGCATCAGCTGGCGCAGCGGCACCAGCGGGAAGCGCTTGCGCACCAGTTCAAGCAGCGAGTCGTAGGGCGTGATCAGCTGCAGGCTGTCGAAGTCCTGCAGATCCGCCAGCTGGATCGCGACGCCGGTGCCCAGGCTGCGGCCCACCACATGCACCCGGGTGTCGGGGAAGACACGCCGCGCATGCAGCAGGAACTGGCTGGCGTCGGCCACTGCGGCGCCCTCGGACGGCAGGCCGTCGGAGTGTCCCAGGCCGCGGTAGTCATAGGTGGCGAAGGCCATGCCGGCGGGCAGCCAGCGCGCGTACTGCAGCGTTTCGAGCACATCCTCGCCACGCCCGGGCAGGTAGAACAGCAGGTCGCGCACGTTGTCGCCGGGGCTATGGTAGATGTAGCCGCGCACCACGCCGCCGGGGATCAGGTGCGAGTAGCCAATGATGCCGTCGGGCAGGTCGCGCGGCGGACGCCGGCGTGCATCGAACAGCAGCCGTTCCTGGTTGAGCGCCAGGTAGGTCCAGTAGCAGGCGAAGCCGCTGGCAGTCATCAGCGCGGCTGCCAGCGTACGGCGGGTGATCAATGGCATGGCTAGTCTTCAGTGTCGCTGCCAGGCGGGGCGCACCAGCGCCGGCCTTGCCGCCCAGCCGCGCAGCCTACCTCATTTTTGTCAGGCGCGAGCGCGCAGCGCAAGCCGCCCGGCGCAGTTCTTGTACGATATACCTCATTCACGCGCGCGCACCCCCTCCCGAGACGGCGCGCATACGGAGCAAACGGGCATGAGCGAGCAGAAACACGAGCAATACCGCGCCGAAGAGGCGCAGGCCATGGAACGCGTGGTCGCGGCCACGCGGCAGGTGCAGGTGGCCTTCACCGCCTTGCAGGCCCACTATCCGCCGCAGGGCAGCGGCAAGCCTTCCAAGCTTGCGCTGCAGACGTTCGATGCGGCGCTGCAGGCGCTGGAAGATGCCCAGGCCACCTTCGACGAAATCCTGAACGACCTGCTCGACGAAAAACGCTGACCCCGGCCCGGCATGGCGCGGGGGCAATACATGGCCGGGAGCCTGTGATAAGGTTGCCGGACTACAGCCGCCCGGCCTGCCGCCGCACCTGAGCTGCACGGCACGCGCCACGGGACGGCAGGCAGCGGCCGCGACGCGCGCCGCCTGCTGATACAGGAGACCCGCCGCCATGCACCGTGCCGCCCATCCCGCTGCGCCTTCCGATGTTGCCCGCCAGGCTGCCCATGTCGACCCGGCCGATGCCGACCGCGCCGGCCTGATCGCCCGCGCGCATGCGCGTTCGGCCGGCTTCGGGCTGGATGTGCGCCATGCGCCCGGCTTCGATGCCGTCAGCCCGCGCGCGCTGGGTGAGCTGGTGGACGCCAGCCGCGACTTGTACCGCCATGCCTTGCCGGTGATGGAGACCCTGCACGCGCAGATCGCCAATACCGACAGCATGGTGCTGCTGACCGACAGCAGCGGCGTGATCCTGCACAGCCTGGGCGACGGCGAATTCGTCGCGCGGGCGCGGCGCGTGGCGCTGGCACCGGGGGTATCGTGGTCGGAGCCGAGCAAGGGCACCAATGCCATCGGCACCGCACTGGCGGAGGCCCGTCCCACCCTGATCCATGCCAGCGAGCATTTCCTCGAGTCCAACCACCAGCTGACCTGCTCCTGCGCGCCGATCGCCAGCCCGACCGGTGCCATCCTGGGCGCGCTCGATGTCAGCGGCGATCATCGCGGCTTCCACCGGCACACCATGGCGCTGGTGCGGATGTCGGCGCAGATGATCGAGAACCACCTGTTTGCCAACCACTTCCCGGACGCGCTGCTGGTGCGCTTCCATGCGCGGCCCGAGTTCGTCGGCACGCTGTTCGAGGGCGTGGCGGCGTTCTCGCCCGACGGCGCCTTCCTGGCTGCCAACCGCAGCGGCCTGTTCCAGCTGGGGCTGGCCCCGCACGCGCTGGCGGACGCCGGTTTTGCCGGGCTGTTCGGCCAGCCGGTGCGCGCGGCGATGCAGGCGCGCGGTGGCGCGGCGGGATCGCTGCAGACGCTGACGCTGCCCAGCCGGGTGCAGGTGTTTGCCCGCATCGAATACCTGGCCGCGCCCATCGCGGTGCGCCAGCCCGGCGCCGAAGACCCGCTGCCGCCGGCACTGGCCGCGCTCGATACCGGCGACGCCGCGGTGGCCGCGGTGCTGCGCCGCGTGCGCAAGGTCAGCGGGCGCGATATCACCATCCTGGTCCAGGGCCGCACCGGCACCGGCAAGGAGTGGCTGGCGCGCGCCATCCACGCCGCCTCGCCGCGCGCCGGCGGGCCTTTCGTCGCGGTCAACTGCGCGGCCATCCCCGAATCGCTGATCGAGGCCGAACTGTTCGGCTATGAAGAAGGCGCCTTCACCGGCGCGCGTCGCCGCGGGAGCGAGGGCAAGGTCGTGCAGGCGCACGGCGGCACGCTGTTCCTGGACGAGATCGGCGACATGCCGCTGGCACAGCAGGTGCGGCTGATGCGCGTGCTGCAGGAGCGCGCGGTCACCCCGCTGGGCAGCGCCCGCGCGCTGCCGGTCGATGTGCGCGTGGTCTGTGCCACCCACCGCGACCTGCGCGCGATGATTGCCGATGGCGCTTTCCGCGAAGACCTGTACTACCGCATCAATGCGCTGGCCGTGACCCTGCCGCCGCTATGCGAGCGCAGCGACCTGCCGCTGCTGGTCGATCGCATCCTGCAGCGGCAGTGCGAAGAAGCCGGCCTGCCGTCCCCGGTGCATGTCGACGCGCAGGTGCTGGCGCTGCTGCGCCGGCACCCGTGGCCGGGCAATATCCGGCAGCTTGCCAACGTGCTGCGCACCGCGGCGATCCTGGCGGAAGGGGAGGCGCAGATCGGGGTGGAGCACCTGCCGGAAGGGTTTGAGCAGGAGTGCGGCGATGAGGCGGAGCGCTGTGACGCGGCGGCTGCCGTGCAGGCGCCGGCGCCATCAAAATCCGCCCGCATGCGCGACTGGGAAGCAGGCCTGATCCGGCAGGCGCTCGCCAGGCACGGCGGCAATGTCAGCCACGCGGCGCGTGAGCTGGGGGTGTCGCGCAATACGATCTATCGGAGGTTGAGGGAGGGGTTGGAGGGCGACGAGGAAGCGGAGCGCTGAAGGCCTTCCGATCCCGCTTGTTTGCTCCCTCTCCCGCTTGCGGGAGAGGGAGCACTCCGTCGGCAAGCAACTACCGACATCAGCAAGCAATCATCCTCACAACCCCGGCTGCGCCGCGAGCCACGCGGCCTCTTCATCGCTGAACAACTCCGACCGGGTCAGGAACCGCTTCCCCGTCCGTCCCTCCAGCGAGAACATCCCGCCCGCCCCCGGCACCACATCGATCACCAGCCGCGTGTGCTGCCAGTACTCGAACTGCGCCCGCGTCATGTAGAACTGCGCGCCGCCGATCTCGCCCAGGCAGACATCGGCCTGCCCCACCAGCAGTTCGCCGGCGGGGTAGCACATCGGCGCGCTGCCGTCGCAGCAGCCGCCGGACTGGTGGAACATCAGCGGGCCATGCCGCGCGGCCAGCTCCGCGATCAGCGCGAGCGCGGCCGGGGTTGCCACCACGCGTGCGACCGGCGCGGTGGCGGGAGCGGACGTCGGGCCCGCCATGGTCAGAAGAACCCGAGCGCGTTGGGGCTGTAGCTCACCAGCAGGTTCTTGGTCTGCTGGTAGTGGTCGAGCATCATGCGATGGTTCTCGCGGCCGATGCCGGACTGCTTGTAGCCCCCGAATGCCGCATGCGCGGGGTAGGCGTGGTAGCAGTTGGTCCACACGCGCCCCGCCTGGATGCCGCGGCCCATGCGGAATGCGCGCGCGCCGTCACGTGTCCAGACACCCGCACCGAGCCCGTAGAGCGTGTCGTTGGCGATGGCCAGCGCTTCTTCCTCATCCTTGAAGGTGGTCACCGAGACCACCGGCCCGAAGATCTCTTCCTGGAAGATGCGCATCTTGTTGTGGCCGGCGAACACGGTCGGCTTGACGTAGTAGCCGCCCGCGAGGTCGCCGTCCAGCACGTTGCGCTCGCCGCCGGTGAGGCACTGCGCGCCTTCCTTGCGGCCCAGGTCGATGTACGACAGGATCTTCTCCAGCTGTTCGGCGGACGCCTGCGCGCCGATCATGGTGCCGGTGTCGAGCGGATGGCCCTGGCGGATCGCGGCCACGCGCTTGAGCGCGCGCTCCATGAAGCGGTCGTAGATCGATTCCTGGATCAGCGCGCGCGACGGGCAGGTGCAGACCTCGCCCTGGTTCAGCGCGAACATGGCAAAGCCTTCCAGCGCCTTGTCGAAGAAGGCGTCGTCGGCAGCCAGCACATCCTCGAAGAAGATGTTGGGCGACTTGCCGCCCAGCTCCAGCGTCACCGGGATCAGGTTCTGCGACGCGTACTGCATGATCAGCCGGCCGGTGGTGGTCTCGCCGGTGAAGGCGACCTTGCTGATGCGCGGGCTCGATGCCAGCGGCTTGCCGGCTTCCAGGCCGAAGCCGTTGATCACGTTGACCACGCCCGGCGGCAGCAGGTCGCCGATCACTTCCATCAGCACCAGGATCGAGGCCGGCGTCTGCTCCGCGGGCTTGAGCACCACGCAGTTGCCGGCGGCCAGCGCCGGCGCCAGCTTCCAGGTGGCCATCAGCAGCGGGAAGTTCCACGGGATGATCTGGCCGACCACGCCCAGCGGCTCATGGAAATGGTAGGCAATGGTGTCGGCGTCGATCTCGGAGATGCCGCCTTCCTGCGCACGGATGCAGCCGGCGAAGTAGCGGAAGTGGTCGACCGCCAGCGGCAGGTCGGCGGCGGTGGTTTCACGCACCGGCTTGCCGTTGTCGATGCTCTCGGCCACGGCCAGCAGCTTCAGGTTGGCCTCGATGCGGTCGGCGATGCGGTTCAGGATATTGGCGCGCTCGGTGGTCGAGGTGCGAGCCCACGCGGCCTTGGCGGCGTGCGCGGCGTCCAGCGCGGCGTCGACATCCTGCTGGCCGGAGCGCGGCACGCGCGTGAACGGCTTGCCGGTGATCGGCGTGGTCGATTCGAAGTACTCGCCGCCGGCGGGCGGCACCCAGGCGCCGCCGATGTAGTTCTCGTACTGCTGCTTGTAGGGGTTGCTGACGCCCAGCTGGGCGATTTCCGCCATGTTCATGTCTCGCTCCGTTCAGAGATTTCTGTGGTGTCGTCACGGCATTCCGGCCGTGCGCACGGCAGGCAGATCGCAAGAGCTGTGCCGGGGCGTGAATCGAACGAAAAAACGGGGAAAAGCGGGGGGCGCGTGCGCGTGGCACGGGTGGGAGATGTCACGCGCCGGCACGGCTGTGCCAGCGCGTGACACCGGGTGTTCCAGAATGGAACACCCGGGGCAGGGCTTACCCCTGCCGCTGGCGCCGGCTGTCGGGCACGAAGTGCCGGAGCGAACCGTCGCCATAGGCGCGCTGCACTTCGGATATCACCACGTGATAGCCGTCATACCACTTGCGGTACTGGCGCTTGGCGTCCAGGTGCCGCGGGTGGGTGGCGAAGGCCTGCAGGGAGTCCTTGTCGCGCCAGTAGTAGCTGGCGTTGGACAACTGGCCATCTGGCGAGCGCCAGGACTCGGCACCGACAAAGCCGGGTATGCCGGCGGCGATCTCGTCGATCAGGGCGCTAAGGCGGTGGAACTCGTCATCGGCCTGGCCGGGCCGGTAAATAAAGGCTGCGATATACATCAGGGGCTCTGCGTGGGAAACGGGTTCAGGCCGGGCGTGAGGTCAGCACCAGCCGCAGCGCCAGCAGCACCAGCACGGCTGCCAGGCCGCGCGACTGCAGTGTTGCCGCCTTGGGATGGCGTGACAGGAAGCGGCGCACGGTGCCGCCAGCCGCGCCGAGCAATGCGTGAAACACGGTGGCGATCACCGTCAGGACCAGGCCAAGCACGAGCAGCTGCCGGGCCACGCCGCCCTTGCCGGGATCCACGAACTGCGGCAGGAAGACCATGAAGAACAGTAGCGCCTTGGGATTGAGCAGGCTGTTGAGCATGGCGCGCACGAACACCGAGCGCAACGACGCCTGCGTCACCACTGCCTCTTTCAGCGCAAGCGGCTGCCGCAGCGCCTTGACCGCCATCCACAGCAGATAGGCCGCGCCGGCATAGCGGATCAGGTCGAACGCCGGCGCCCACGCCATCACCAGGGCGGTGATGCCGGTGGCTGTCAGGACCGTGAGGATCAGGTCGGCCACGGCAATCCCCAGTGCCGTCGCGACGCCGCCCCGAGGGCCATAGGTGATGCCATGTGCCATCACGAAGGCCATGTTCGGGCCAGGTGACAGGAGCAGCAGCATCACTGCCGCGGCGAAGACCGACAGGGTGGTCAGGGCAATCATGTGCAGGAAATGGTTAGCGTTGACTAGGCATGCAGGTTATTCTTCTGGCCCTGATACACGCAAAGCATTGTTCTAGATACAAAGCATGGCCCACGCGCGCTACAAAACCATTGTTGACGAGATTGCCGCGCGCATTCATCGCGGCGAACTGCCTCCGGGCACGCAACTGCCGACGGTGCGTGCGCTGATGAAGCAGTACGGCGTGGCGCTGGCGACCGCGGCACGCGTCTACGTCGAGCTGGAGGCCGTCGGCCTAGTGGTCGGCGAGACCGGCCGGGGCACGTTCGTGCGCGATACCTCGCTGCCGCGTGGCCTGGGGCTGGAGCAGCATCCGGTGCGCGCCGGCGCGGTGGACCTGACTTTCAACTATCCGTCGCTGCCCGGGCAGGTTGAACTGTTGCGCGATGGCTTGCGCAGCATCGCGGCTTCGGGCGACCTTGACGCGTTGCTGCATTCCGCGCCGCAGGGCGGGCGCCCGCACGAACGGCAGGCCGTCGCCCGGCACCTGCGCAACCGCGGTATCCGGGTGCCGGGCAGCCAGGTGCTGATCGTCAACGGCGCGCAGCAGGGCCTGGCGGTGACGGTGATGGGGCTGCTCAATCCCGGCGACGTCTTGGCGGTTGACGCGCTGACGTACCCGGGCATGAAGGCGCTGGCGCAGTTGTATCGGCTCGACCTGGAGCCGTTGCCGGTGACCGCCGCGGGCCTGGACCTGGATCGCCTTGCCGCGCTCTGCAAGCGGCGTCCGGTGCGGGCGGTCTACACCATGCCGACCATGCACAATCCGCTGGGCTATGTCATGAGCGAGGCGGACCGCGGTCGCCTTGCGGCCCTGGCGCAACGGCATGATCTGCTGATCATTGAAGATGGCGCCTACGCCTTCCTTGCCGAACCGGCGCCGAAACCGGTGTTCACCTTCGCGCCAGAGCGGACCGTCTACGTCTCGGGCCTGTCGAAGAGCGTGGCATCGGGACTGAGGATGGGGTTTGTCGCGGCGCCCGCGCCGCTGGTGCCGGCCCTGGAACGCGCCATTCGCGTGTCAACCTGGAACACGCCGTCGCTGACAGTGGCGCTCGGCTGCCTCTGGATCGAAGCCGGCATCGTCGATGACCTGGAAGATCGCAAGCGCAAGGATGCCCGGCGCAGGCAGAGCCTGGCGCGGCGCATCCTGCGCGGCTGCCGCGTCACGGCGCACCCGTCTTCATACTACCTGTGGCTTGAACTCGAGGAGGACCTGCGCGCCGACCAGGTCGTGGCCGCCCTGGAGCACGAGGGTGTGCTGGTGACGACGGCCGAGCCGTTCGCGGTCGGCGCGAGCGTGCCGCATGCGCTGCGGCTGGCGCTCGGGTCGATTTCCATGGATGCGCTGGAGCAGGCGTTGCGCAAGGTCCGGCGGGCGGTGGCCGGCTGAAGCTGCGGCAAAGGCTGCCGCGTCAGCGGAACACCAGGGTCCTGCCGCCGTTGCACAGGACCCGATGTTCCGCATGCCATTTCACCGCACGCGCCAGCGCCACGCATTCCACGTCGCGTCCGATGGCGGTCAGCTGTGCGGCGTCCATGGCATGGTCCACGCGCGCGACTTCCTGTTCGATGATGGGGCCTTCGTCGAGGTCGCCGGTCACGTAGTGCGCTGTGGCGCCGATCAGCTTGACGCCGCGCTCATAGGCTTGCGCGTACGGGCGCGCGCCCTTGAAGCTGGGCAGGAAGGAATGATGGATGTTGATGGCGCGGCCCTCCAGGCGGCGGCACAGCTCGTCGGACAAGACCTGCATGTAACGGGCCAGGACGACCAGGTCGATGCTGTAGTCGCAGACCAGGTCCCACAGCCGCGCTTCTTGCGCGGCCTTGCCTTGCGGCGTGGCATTGAGCAGGGGCAGGTGATGGAACGGGATGTCGTAGCTCGCCGCAAGCTGGTAGAAGTCCTTGTGGTTGGAGACGATGGCCGGAATCTCGATGGGCAGCTGGCCGGTGCGGTAGCGGAACAGCAGGTCGTTCAGGCAGTGGCCGATCCTTGACACCATCAGCATCACGCGCGGCTTGCGCGCGGCGTCGTGGAGGGACCAGTCCATCTCATGCGCGGCCGCCACGCCTGCCAGCGTGCTGCGCAGGGCAGCGAGCGCATCGCCGGCATCCTGGCCTTCGGGCAGCGGCCGCTGGAAGTGCACGCGCATGAAAAACCGTGCGCTGTCGCGATCGCCGAACTGCGCGGAATCGACGATATTGGCGCCGGCTTCCACCAGCAGCGCCGAAATGGCATGGACAATGCCGGGACGGTCGGGGCATGACAGCGTCAGGATGTAGCTGGCGGTTTCGGTCTGGATCACTGGCATGGACACTCCGGTATCCGCTTGCATCGAGGTTCAGGCCTTGGTCCGCTCGCTGGCCGGATCGTACGGCGCGCGCAGGTGGATGCGCGCGGGCAGCAGTTCCCCGGCCAGGTCTACGTGATACTTGCCGCCCTCGATCCATGCCGCGTCGGCCGGACCATCGGCGCGTGCCAGCAAGCCCATGCCCACTGGACAGCCAAGGGTGTGGCCGAACGCGGCCGACGTGACGAAGCCGGCCGGGCGCACGGTGCCGTCCGGGGCGGTGCGCAGGATCGCCTCGCCGCCCCAGAGCATGGCCTCGCTGGCGCCGTCCAGCGTGACCACGGCAACGCGCCGCCGCACCTGCGCGGCACCGCCGGCAGCGCGCAGCTTGAGCAGCGCTTCGCGCCCGCGGAACGGGATGTCCGTGTTCAGCTTGCAGGCAAACGACAGCCCGGCCTCGAACGGATGGATGTCGGTGGTCAGTTCGCGGCTCCAGGCGCGGTAGCCCTTCTCTATACGCAGCGATTCGATGGCGTAGTAGCCGGCGTTGACCAGTCCGAAGCGTTTCCCGGCCTCGTGCAAAGTGTCATGGACGCCCACGGCGAATTCCACCGGGACATACAGCTCCCAGCCCAGTTCGCCCACATAGGTCAGGCGTGTGGCGCGCACCGTGGCATAGCCGAGATCGATTTCTTTCGAGGTGCCGAACGGGAACGCCTGATTGGAAAAATCGGTGCGCGACACGCTCTGCAGCAGCTCGCGCGAGCGCGGGCCCATCACCGCCAGCACGGCGTACTGCCCGGTGACATCGACAATCGCGCAGCGCTTGTCGGCCGGAATCAGGCGCTCGATATAATTGAAGTCGCGCGTGGTCTGCGCCGAGCCGGTCACCAGCAGGTACTGGTCGTGCGCCAGCCGCGTCACGGTCAGGTCGGATTCATAGGTGCCGCGATCGTTGAGCATGGCGGTGTACACGGTCTGCCCCGGCGGCACGGCCACGTCGTTGCTCATCACGTATTGCAGCACGGCCTCGGCATCGGCACCCTTGACGATGTACTTGGAGAACGAACTCATGTCGAACAGCGCCACCGCCTCGCGGCAGGCGCGGTGTTCCGCGCCGCTCCACGGCAGCCAGTTCTGTTGCCCGAACGAGTAGCGGATCTCGGGCGATTGTCCGGCAGGCGCGAAGAAGTTTGGCCGCTCCCAGCCCATCTTGCTGCCGAAATTGGCGCCGGCAGCGTGCAGGTGGGCATAGAGCGGCGAGCGCCGGAACGGCCGCGCCGTATCCAGTTCCCGGTTGGGCCAGGGCATCGCGTAGTGCAGGCCCAGCGTTTCCCTGACGCGGTCGTGCAGCCAGCTTTGGTTGCCGTTGAAGCCGGCAAAGCGGCGGATATCGACCGGCCACAGGTCCATGGTCGGCTCGCCCGCGACGATCCATTCCGCCAGTGCCATGCCGGCGCCGCCGGCAGACGCGATCCCCATTGAGTTGAAGCCCGCGCCCACGTAGAAATTGCGCAGCTCGGGCGCTTCGCCGAGGATGAAGTTATTGTCCGGCGTGAAGGACTCGGGCCCATTGTAGAACTGCTTGACCTGCGCCGACTCCAGTGCCGGAACGCGGATCAGCGCGTTCTCCATCAGGATCTCGAACTGATCCCAGTCATCAGGCAGCAACTGGAACTCGAACGGCTCAGGAATGCCCTGCATGCCCCACGGCTTGGCATTGGGCTCGAAGCCGCCCATCACCAGCCCGCCCACTTCTTCCTTGAAGTAGATGAAGCCGTCCGGGTCGCGCATCACCGGCAGGTCAGGATGCACGCCGGCAATGCGCTCGGTGACGATGTAATAGTGCTCGGCCGAGTGCAGCGGCACGGTCACGCCGCACATCTGCCCGACCTGGCGCGCCCACTGGCCGGCGCAGTTGACGACGATCTCCGCCTCGATGCGGCCTTCGTCGCCGGCCTTGTTGCGCCAGCTCACGCCGGTGGCGCGGCCATCGCGGGTATGGATCGCGGTGATCTTCGTATCCTGCGCGATGACCGCACCGCGGCTGCGCGCGCCGCGCGCCAGCGCCTGGGTCAGGTCAGTCGGGTTGGCCTTGCCGTCGCCCGGCAGCCAGACCGCCCCAAGCAGGTCGTCAGTGCGCATCACCGGCCATAGTTCGCCGGCCTGGGCGGGCGAGATCACCTCGCAATCCACGCCATAGGCCCGCGCCACCGCCGCGGTGCGGCGCAGTTGCGTCATGCGTTCCGCGGTGCGCGCGACCGACAGCGAGCCGCATTGCTTCCAGCCGGTGCCGAGGCCCGTTTCCGCTTCCAGTTCGCTGTACAGCTGGGTGGAGTAGCGGATCAGTTTCGTCATGCTTTCCTGCGAGCGCAGTTGCCCGACCAGCCCGGCCGCGTGCCAGGTGGTGCCGCAGGACAGTTGTCCCTGTTCCAGCAGGACCACATCCTTCCAGCCGAGCTTGGTCAGGTGATAGGCGACGCTGCAACCGATGATGCCGCCGCCGATGATGACGACGCGGGAGTGGGATGGGATGACAGGGGACATGGCGGGAAAACCTCGGCAGGAAAGGGTTTGGCGTTGCCTGCCATGTTATGCAAAAAAACGCCAACAAACAACACAAAATGCAACATGCGTCGACGGATCAGCGCGCCAGTTGCAGTGTCAGGATCCCCGCCAGGACCAGCGCGGTCGCAATCAGCCGCCGCCGGTCGAAGGGCTCGCGCAGCAGGAAGTGGCCCAGCAGCGCGGCAAAGATCACGCTCGATTCACGCAGCGCCGCCAGCTTGGTCACGGGCGCCATGGTCATCGCCCACAGCATCAGCGCATACGAGCCCACCCGGTTGATGCCGCCGATCCACGCGCGCTTCCATTCCGTGCGCATCAGCGTGACCAGCGCGTTGCCGCGCCGGCTGAAGGCGTAGGTCGGCATGAAGATGTGCGACATCGCCTGCAGCCAGACGATGTAGGTGAAGACCTCGCCGTAGCGCTTGACCGCGGTGCCGTCGATCACGGTGCCGGCCGCCAGGCAGGCACCGGCCAGCAGCGCAAAGCCGAGCAGGTCGGGCGATTGCCGGCGCCAGCGCACCAGGCTGACCAGCCCGCAGCAGATCAGCGCGATGCCGGCATAGCCGCCTGGCCCCAGCCGTTCGCTGCCGGCCAGCAGCAGCAGGATCGCCACCATCATCGGCGCCGAGCCGCGCATCAGCGGATAGGCCTGGCTGAAGTCACCACGGTTGTAGGCAGCCACCAGCGACAGCTTGTAGCCGACTTCCAGCGCCACTGTGGCCAGCAGGAAGGGCCACACCTGCGGCGCGGGCAGGGGCACCAGGAACAGGAAGGGCAAGGCCACCAGCAGGCAGAAGGTGTCGATCAGCGCCATCGACGACAAGCGGTCGCCGCCGATCTTGACGATGGCGTTCCACGACGCGTGCATCAGCGCGGACAGCATCACGGCGGCAAAGGCGAGGCCGTGAAAGTCTTGGGGGAGGGGCATGAAGGGTTGAGTTTGCGAACCGATGGTTTGCTCCCCTCTCCCGCTCGCGGGAGAGGGGAGCCTGCTGCTAGGCGAGTGAGGTGAAGATGCTCAAGGGGTCAAGCCGCTTCTGCCAGCGGCGCCTGCATCTTGATCCCCATCTCGCGCAGCACCTCGCCAATCGCCGTCACCACATTGCGCATCTCGTTGTCATCGATCGCACCAATGCACCCGACGCGGAAGGTCTCCATCTGCGTCAGCTTGCCCGGATACAGGATGTAGCCGCGCTCGCGCACCCTGGCGTAGAAGGTCTTGAAGTCATAGCGCGCGTCGGCCGGCGCATGGAAGGTGACGATGATCGGCGCCTGCACCGCCGCCGGCAGGAAGGCGCGGAAGCCGAGTGCGGCCATGCCCTGCACCAGCGTGTCGCAGTTCCTGCGGTAGCGCGCGCCGCGCACCGGCTGGCCGCCTTCTTCCAGGAACTGGTCGAGCGCGGTGCGGAACGCCGCCACCACGTGCGTGGGCGGCGTGAAGCGCCACTGCGTGGTCTTCTGCATGTAGACGTACTGGTCGTACAGGTCCAGCGCCAGCGAGTGGCTGTTGCCCTGGCTGGCTTCCAGCACGTCTTTCTTCACCAGCACGAAGCCCATGCCCGGCACGCCCTCGATGCACTTGCCGGTGGCGGCCACCAGCGCGTCGAACGGCATGGTGCGGGCGTCGATCTCGATCGCGCCGAACGAGCTCATCGCGTCGACGATCAGCCCCTTGCCCAGCCGCTGGCACAGCGCGGCGATTTCCTGCAGCGGGTTGAGCACGCCGGCGCCGGTCTCGCAGTGCACCTGCGCCACGTGCGTGATCGACGGGTCGCGCCGGATGGCCTCTTCTATCAGCGCGGCGGTGGCGGGCTGGTCTTCGGGGATCGGCAGTTCCACGCTGGCGCGGCCAAGCACCTTGCAGATCTTGAGGATGCGCTGGCAATAGGCGCCGTTCTGCGGCACCAGCACCTTGCCGTGGCGCGGCACCACGTTGGCGATGGCGGCCTCCACCGAGAACGTGCCGCTGCCCTGCATCGGCACGCACACATGGGTGCCTTCGCCGTGGACGATGCGCACCAGGTCGTCGCACAGGCTGCGCGTGATGGCGTTGAAGGCGGCGTCCCACGAGCCCCAGTCGCGCAGCATGGCCTGCTTGGTGGCGAGCGAGGTGGTCAGGGGACCGGGGGTCAGAAGGATCGGGTCGTTGCCGCGAATCATGATGAGCTCCTGATTGGGAAGGAGTGGAAACAGGGGAAAGGTCAGTCGTTGCCCTGGCGCCAGGCCTGGGTCTTGCAATCGAGCACGCGTTGCAGCAGGTAATAGAGCAGGCAGGCGAAGGCCGAGGTCAGCACCACCAGCGTCGCCATTGCCGCCGCGGGGCCGATGTCGCCGGATTCATCCAGGTTGACGATCTCGACCGAGGCCAGCTTGGTGTCGGCGCCGTACAGGAACACCACTGCGGAGACCGTAGTCATCGCATTGATGAACAGGTAGCGCGAGATCTCCAGGATGGCCGGCAGGCAGGCCGGCACCGTGACCTTGAAGAAGGTCTTGTAGAACGGCACCTTGAGCGATGCGGACACGGCCTCGAACTCGCTGTCGAGCTGCTTGAGCGCGGTGACCGCCGTCAGGTGGCAGGACGCGTAATAGTGGACGATGGTCACCAGCACCAGGATCCCCAGCGTCTGGTACAGCCCGTGCATCGGGTTGGCCTGCGGCACGAAGAAGAAGATGTAGCCCAGGCCCAGCACCAGCCCGGGCACGCCCATCGGCAGCACCGCCATCAGCCGCACGAAGCTGCGCAGCCAGTCCATGCCGCGGGTCTTCTCCAGCAGGTAGGCGGTGGCGAAGATGAACACCGGCCCGATCACCGCGGCCAGTCCCGCCATGCGCAGGCTGTTCAGGTAGGAATCGACCACGCCGCCCTCGACCAGCCCCACCCGGTAGTGGTTCAGCGACAGCGAGAAGTTGTACGGCCACAGCTTGACGAAGGACGCGTAGATCGCCATGCCCATCACCGCCAGCATCAACGCCGCCATCAGCCAGCAGAGCATCGCCATGGCCAGGTCGAAGCGGCGGCTGCGGCGCGGCACGTAGGGCACCGAGCGTGCCGACATCAGCGCCATCTGGCGGCGCTGCACGCGCGCATCGACATAGTAGGTGACGGCCACCGGCACCAGCAGCATCAGCGACACCACCGCGCCCTGCGAGAAGTCCTGCATGCCGATCACCAGCTTGTAGATGTCGGTGGCCAGCATATGGAAATTGCCGCCGATCACCTTGGGGATGCCGAAGTCCGAGATCGCATAGGTGAACACCACCATGGCCGCGCTGACCAGGCCGTAGCGCGCGCCCGGCACGGTGATGGTGAAGAACTTGCGCACGGTCGAGGTGCCCAGCGCATCGGCCGCCTCGTACAGCCGCGCGTCGGTCAGCGACAGCGCGGTGATCAGGATCATCAGCGCATGCGGGAAGGTGGCGAACACCAGCGAGGCCACGATGCCCAGCGGCCCGTAGATCTGGGTGCTGCCCATCCACGGCTTGAACAGCCCCTGGTTGCCGAACCAGAAGATGAAGGAGATCGCCGCCAGCAGCGATGGCGCCAGCAGCGGGATCAGCGCCAGGTTGCGCAGCAGGCCCTTGCAGGCGATGCGGCTGCGCGTCAGCGCATAGGCAAAGCTGAATGCCAGCGGCAGGGTGATGCAGGTGGCCAGGGCAGAGACCCACAGGCTGTTCCACACCGAGCGCAGCAGCGCGGGCGACTCGAAATACGCGCGGAAGTGCGCGATGCCGGCCAGGCTGCCGTCGCGGTTCTGCACGCTCTTGGCCAGGATCATCACGATCGGCGCCAGCACGAAGCAGGCGAGCGCCAGCGCGGCCAGCGCCAGCAGCACGTGGGCGAGGCGGTCGGTCCAGTGCGCGCGCACGGCGGTTGCGACCAGGGCCGGCGGCGCGGGTTGCGCGCCAGGGTTGGCAGGCCCGGCCGGCCCGCTGGTGGCGGGAGCGGGGATGGTATCGGTGGCCGGCATGGTGGCAGACGTATTGGCCGGCGCCGCAGTGAGGCTCATGCGCATGCGTGGCGGAAAATGCGGATACGGTCAGCGGGAATGGCCAGGCGCAGCAGGTCGCCGGTGTTCGGGCGCAGCTCGTGCAGGTCATTGAGGGAGAGGTCCGCGTACAGGGCGCCGGACGCTGCGTCAGGCAGGCGCAGCGTCAGCCGCGAGAACGCGCCGAGGAACTCGATCTTGTCCACGGTGGCCTCCAGCACGTTGGGGCCATGCTGTTCGATGCCGCGCACGCATACGTCTTCGGGGCGGAAGAACACCTGCACGTCCTCGTCGGCGCAACAGCCCGGGGGCGCGGCGCAGCGCATGCGCACGCCGCCCAGGTGCAGCTCGCCGTCGCCGCAGACGCGCGCGCCCAGCATGTTGGTCTTGCCGACGAAGTCCGCGGCGAACGGCGTGGCCGGGCGCTGGTAGATCTGCGCCGGCGTGCCCACCTGCTCGATCGCGCCCTGGTTCATCACCACGATGCGGTCGGCCATCGACAATGCCTCTTCCTGGTCGTGCGTGACCAGGATGGTGGTGATGTTCAGCCGTTGCTGCAGCGCGCGGATCTCGCTGCGCAGCCGCACCCGCACGCGGGCATCGAGCGCGGACAGCGGCTCATCCAGCAACAGCAGGCCGGGCGAGGTGGCCAGCGCGCGCGCAATCGCCACGCGCTGCTGCTGGCCGCCGGACAGCTGCGCCGGGTACTGGTTGCCGCGCTCGGGCAGCCCTACCAGCGTCAGCAGCTCATCCACGCGGGCGCGGCGCTGGTCACGCGGCATGCGGCGGTTGACCAGGCCGTAGGCCACGTTGTCCGCCACCGTCAGGTTGGGGAACAGCGCGTAGGACTGGAACACGATGCCGTAGTCGCGCTCCATCGGCGGCAGCGTGGAGATGTCGCGCCCGCCCTGGCGGATGGTGCCGGCGCTCTGCGATTCCAGTCCGGCGATGATGCGCAGCAGCGTGGTCTTGCCGCAGCCCGACGGGCCCAGGAAGCACAGCAGCTCGCCCTGGCGCACGTCCAGGTCGATATTGTGGAGTGCGACGAAGGCGCCGCTGCTGCCGCCGAAGCGCTTGTGGATGCCTTTCAGGCTGAGGTAGGTCTCGGCCGTGGATGGGGAGGTCTGCATGGCGTGGGGCCCGGTGAGTTCTGTTGGGGGACCCGGCGTCCTCTGCCCCAGGGGGCGAGGGCGCCGGTACAGGACGGCGCTCAGGCGCTCAGGGCTGCTTCTCCGACTTGCTGGCATAGCGCTTCTGCCACTCGGCCAGCACGCGCTCACGGTTCTTGGCGATATGGCTGAAATCGTTCTTGACCAGCATCTGCTCGTAGTTGGCCGGGATGGTCTCGATCTTCCTCGCCACGCCCGGATAGGCGACGATGGCCCAGTCCTTGGCAAACAGCTGGTTGGCCTCCTTGCTGGCCAGCCAGTCCATGTAGCGCTGCGCGGCCTCCATTTTCTTGGTGCCCTTGACGATGCCGGCAGCCTCGATGTCGTAGCCCAGGCCTTCCTTGGGGAAGATCATCTCGATCGGCGCGCCCGAGGCCAGCGTCTTGTGCGCGCGCAGCTCGAACGAGATGCCGATCGGGAACTCACCAGAGCCGGCCTGCTTGCATGGCTTGGAGCCCGAATGGGTGTACTGGGCGATGTTCTCGTGCAGTGCATCCATGTACTTCCAGCCATCCTGCTCGCCATAGAGCTGCAGCCAGGCGGTCACGTCCAGGAAGCCGGTGCCGGAAGAGGCCGGGTTGGGCATCACGATGGTGCCCTTGTAGACGGGCTTGGCCAGGTCCTTCCAGGTCTCGGGGCGCGGCAGGTTGCGCTTCTTGGCTTCGATGGTGTTGAAGCAGATGGTGGCGCCCCAGACGTCCAGCCCCACCCATGACGGCGGCGTGGCCTTGTCGCTGTAGTCGCGCGTCAGTTTCTCGAAGCCCTTGGGCGAGTAGGGCGCCAGCATCCCTTCCTGCTTGAGCAGTTCCAGGCTCGACGCAGCCAGCCCGGCGATCACGTCGGCCTGCGGGTTGCCTTTTTCGGCGAGCGCCTTGGCGGTGATGACGCCGGTGGAGTCGCGCACGTACTTCAGTTCGATATCGGGCGCCACCTTGGCAAAGCCCTCGGCGTACGGCTTGAGGGTCTCGATCTCCCACGCCGTGTAGACGGTGAGGGTGGTCTTCTGGGCCAGCGCCGTGCCGGAGGCGGCTAGCGCAAGCAGGGCGGCGGCGGTGCGCAGGGTGGAAGTGAAGGACGGTTGCATGGGGACTCCTTCTGGCATTGTAGGTGGAGATATGTGTCAATTTGGTGAATATGTTGCATTGCCATAGGGCGTGCTGCACAACATTGAATCACCGTGAAACCCTTGTGCTACAACACTTGCAAGACATATGCCTGGGTTTTCGCGCTCCGTGCGTCACCATCCACGCCACATCGATGTCTTGATTGTTGACAATATACAAACCGCTTGCTTTAATGGCAATAAGGATTTTCGATATTGCGCAATCCCTCACAAACGGGAGTTTTCATGTCACGCCAAGCACCGCTGGCGAGCGAAATCACCATCCTGCAGAGCCAGTCCCTGGCCACCCTGGTGCAGCGCGAACTGGAACTGCGGATCATGTCGGGCGACCTGCCCCCCGGCGCCAAGCTCAATGAGATCGAGGTGGCAGGGCAGCTCAATGTGTCGCGCGGACCGGTGCGGGAAGCCTTCCGGGCGCTGGAGCAGGCCGGCCTGCTGCGCACCGAGAAGAACCGCGGCGTGTTCGTGCGCGCCATCTCGGTGGAAGAAGCCGATGAGATCTATGAGCTGCGCGCCGTGCTGGATGAGTTCATCGGCCGCCAGCTGGCCGCCCGCATCACGCCCGAGGGCCTGCGCGAACTGCGCGCGCTGGTGGAATCGCTGGGCGTCGCCAGCCAGGCGCGCGATGTCGATGAATACACGCGGCTGAACCTGGAGTTCCACGACCGCATGGTCGAACTGGCCGGCAACCGCAAGCTGCTGGATACCTACCGGCGCCTGGTCAAGGAACTGACGCTGTTCCGGCGCGAAGCGCTGTCCGGCAGCCACGCCGCCATGCCCGACTCCACCCGCGAGCACCGCGCCATCGTCTCGGCGATTGCCGCGCGCGACGGCGAACTGGCCGCGCGCCTGATGCGCGAGCACGTGGAGCGTGGCCGCGCCCGCATGCATGCCGCGGTGGACCCGGCCAGCGCCGACAAGGGCGCCGCTGCCTGAATCCGACCGTATCCATGGAAAGTACCGACCCCGATCGCGCCCAAGCACAGGAACCCCAACATGCCTGACACCAATGCCCGCACCATTACCGTCAACCAGCGCACCTACCGCTGGATGCAGCAGCCCGTCGTGGTGGTCTGCGTCGACGGCTGCGAGTTCGACTACCTGGAAGCCGCCGCCGCCAGCGGCCGCGCGCCCTACCTGAAGCGACTGCTGGAAGCCGGCTCCGCCTTCCACGGCGCCTGCGTGGTGCCCACCTTCACCAACCCCAACAACCTGTCCATCGTCTGCGGCGCGCCGCCGGCGGTGCACGGCATCTGCGGCAACTACTTCTTTGACCGCAGCGCCAACGGCGGGCGCGGCGAGGAAGTGATGATGAACGACCCCAAGTACCTGCGCGCCGGCACCATCCTGGCCGCGTTTGCCGATGCCGGGGCCAGCGTCGCCGTGGTGACCGCCAAGGACAAGCTGCGCCGCCTGCTGGGCCACGGCATGCAGGGCATCTGCTTCTCGTCGGAGAAGGCCGACCAGGCCACGGTGGAAGAGAACGGCATCGACGGCGTGGTCGAACTGGTCGGCATGCCGGTTCCAGACGTGTACAGCGCGGAGTTGTCGGAGTTCGTCTTCGCCGCCGGCGTGCGCCTGATGGAAACGCGCCGCCCGGACCTGATGTACCTGTCCACCACCGACTATATCCAGCACAAGTTCGCACCCGGCTCGGACGGCGCCAACGCTTTTTACGCCATGATGGACAAGTACCTGGCGCGGCTGGACGAACTGGGCTGCGTGGTCGCGCTGACCGCCGACCACGGCATGAACGCCAAGCACGACGACGCCACCAAGGCGCCCAACGTGATCTACCTGCAGGACCACCTGGACGCATGGCTGGGCCGCGGCGTGGAAGACGGCGGCGCGCGCGTGATCCTGCCGATCACCGATCCCTACGTGGTCCACCACGGTGCGCTCGGGTCCTACGCCACCATTTATCTGCCCGACGATGCGGACCCGGCCGCGATCAAGGCCCGGCTGTCCGACCTGCAGGGCGTGGAAAGCGTGCTGACCAATGCCGAGGCCTGCGCGCGCTTTGAACTGCCGCCCGACCGCGTCGGCGACCTGGTGGTGACCAGCGACAAGCATGTGGTGCTGGGCACCAGCCACAGCCGCCACGACCTGTCCGGGCTGGACGCGCCGCTGCGCTCGCACGGTGGCGTGTCGGAGCAGACCGTGCCGCTGGTATTCAACCGCGCCACGGCCGGTATCCCCGGCAAGGCCCTGCTGCGCAACTTCGACATTTTCGATGTCGCGCTGAACCATCTGCACTGAGTGCATCGAGCCGTACCGAACCGTGTTGACCGGAGGAGACTTATGAACGCCCCCCAATTCCCCGCTGGCGCCGTCAGCCCCCATTTCCGCGCCGAGGCCCTGCGCATCGACGGCCAGAAGATCGTGCGCGAGCGCATGATCGAAGTGCGCAACCCGTATGACGGCACTCTGGTCGGCACCGTGCCCAAGGCCACGCTTGACGATGTGCGCCGTGCCTTCGAAGTGGGCCAGGCCTACCGCTCCACGCTGACGCGCTATGAGCGCGCCGCCATCCTGAACCGCGCCGCCGCGCTGCTGCGCGAGCGCACTGAAGAAGCGTCGGACCTGATCACGCTGGAATCCGGCCTGTCCAAGAAGGATTCGCTGTATGAGATCGGCCGCGTCGCCGACGTGCTTGGCTTTGCCGCCACCGAGGCGCTGCGCGACGATGGCCAGCTGTTCTCGTGCGACCTGACCCCCCACGGCAAGAAGCGCCGCGTGATGACCCAGCGCGAGCCGCTGCTGGGCGTGATCTGCGCCATCACGCCGTTCAACCACCCGATGAACCAGGTGGCGCACAAGGTGGCGCCGTCGATCGCCACCAACAACCGCATGGTGCTCAAGCCGTCCGAGAAGGTGCCGTTGTCGGCGTTCTACCTGGCCGACCTGCTGTATGAAGCCGGCCTGCCGCCGCAGATGCTGCAGGTGATCACCGGCGACCCGCGCGAGATCGCCGACGAGCTGATCACGCACCCCGCCGTGGACCTGGTGACCTTTACCGGCGGCGTGGCGATCGGCAAGTACATTGCCAGCAAGGCCGGCTACAAGCGCGTGGTGCTGGAACTGGGCGGCAACGACCCGCTGATCGTGCTGGACGATGCCGACCTGGACCGTGCTTCGGACCTGGCGGTGCAGGGCTCCTACAAGAACTCGGGCCAGCGCTGCACCGCGGTCAAGCGCATGCTGGTGCATGAGGCCGTCGCCGCGCGCTTTACCGAACTGGTGGTCGAGAAGACGCGCGCTTGGAAATACGGCGACCCGATGGATCGCGGCGTGGACATGGGCACGGTGATCGACGAGCAGGCCGCGATGCTGTTCGAGGCGCGCGTCAATGAAGCGGTAGCGCACGGCGCGCGCTTGCTGGTGGGCAACCACCGCAACGGCGCCAGCTATTCGCCGACCGTGATCGACCGCGTGGACCCGTCGATGACGGTGGTGCGCGAGGAGACGTTCGGGCCGGTGTCGCCGATCATTACCTTCCGCGATGTCGATGACGCCATCCGGATTTCCAACGGGACCGCGTTCGGGCTGTCTTCCGGCGTGTGCACCAACAATATCGAGGCCTTCACCAAAATCGCCAACTCGCTGCATGTGGGCACGGTCAATCTTTGGGAAGTGCCGGGCTACCGCATCGAACTGACGCCGTTTGGGGGCATCAAGGATTCGGGGCTGGGCTATAAGGAAGGCGTGCAGGAGGCGGCCAAGAGCTTTACCAACCTGAAGACGGTGACGTTGCCGTGGGCGTGAAGCACCGGGGGAAATGAATCTGTCGCTGGTTTGTCCCCTCTCCCGCAAGCGGGAGAGGGGCATGGTCCTTGGCACACCGCAGCACCCGCTGCGCTAGAATCAGCCCCCAGTCCCTGACGCTTCCGGAGTCACCGTGCTCGCCGAACAACGGCAGAAATACATCCTCGACCAGCTCTCCGCCACCGGCGCGCTGGCTATCAGCGAACTGGTGACCGAGCTCGACGTCTCGCGCGAGACCGTCCGGCGCGACCTCAACGCGCTGGCCGCCCGTGGCCTGCTGGTGCTGACCCACGGCGGCGCGCTGGCTTCTGACCGCACCGAGCCCGATACCCAGACCCGCGCCGCGGTCAATGCCGAAGGCAAGCGCGCGATCGGCGTGCGCGCCGCCGAGCTGGTGCGCGACGGCGCCTCGCTGATCCTGGACTACGGCACCACCACCCACGCGGTGGCGCAGGCGCTGCATGGCCACCACAACCTGCTGGTCTACACCAACGACCTTGCCATCGCCCAGCTGCTGGGCCGGCGCAACGGCAACCGGGTGATCGTGCTGGGCGGGGAGCTGCAGGACAACGAAGACGCCACGCACGGCTGGGACACCATCGAACAGCTGTCGCGCTACCACACCGACTTTGCCTTTGTCGGCATCGGCGGCGTCACGCCGCGCGGCGAGATCTGCGACTTCTCCCGCGCCGCGGCGGAACTGCGCAGCCGCATGCTGCTGGCCGCCGACGTGGCCTGCGTGGTGGCTGACCATACCAAGTTCGGCCGCAATACCGGCGTGACCATCAAGCATTTCGACCTGGCTGCCTGGCTGATTACGGACATGGCGCCGGAGCCGGAACTGGCCGCGGCGCTCAAGGAGCGGGGCGCCAAGCTGCTCATCGCCTGAAGGCCCAGAGCGTCCGCCCCAGTCGGATTCCCAAAGGCGGCGCTGTCCGCTGATCGCACGGAAATCCCCGCCTGATGCACTAAAATGCGGCTTTCACGCCGCTGTCACAGGTGTTTTGACTGTCGTGTGCCCCACGCTGGTGCTAAAGTGCTGCATTGTCCGACAGGCACGGCCCCGCCGTGAATGTGCGGACAACCGGAGGCCACCCACCTTCCATCGGCGCAACGCCAGACGGCACCACAGACCGGCACCAAGCCGGCAAGGCTGCCGGATCCAGCCACTCCAGCACAGCAAGAGACATCCGTGAATTCTCCCTCCCTTGACGCATTCCTGGCGGGGGTTGCCCGCCGCGACCCCAATCAACCTGAATTCCTCCAGGCCGTGAAGGAAGTGATGATGACGCTCTGGCCCTTTGTCGAGCGCAATCCGCGCTACGCCGACCAGGCCCTGCTCGAGCGGCTGGTGGAGCCCGAGCGCGTGATCCAGTTCCGCGTGGCCTGGACCGACGACCAGAACCGGGTGCAGGTCAACCGCGCCTTCCGCGTGCAGCACAGCTCGGCCATCGGCCCGTTCAAGGGCGGCATGCGCTTCCACCCGACTGTGAACCTGTCGGTGCTGAAGTTCCTGGGCTTCGAGCAGACCTTCAAGAACGCGCTGACCACGCTGCCCATGGGCGGCGGCAAGGGCGGCTCGGACTTTGATCCCAAGGGCAAGTCCGATGGCGAAGTGATGCGTTTCTGCCAGGCGCTGGTGACCGAGCTGTTCCGCCACCTGGGCCCGGATACCGACATCCCGGCCGGCGACATCGGCGTGGGCGCACGTGAAGTCGGCTTTATGGCCGGCATGATGAAGAAGCTTTCCAACCAGTCCGCCTGCGTCTTCACCGGCAAGGGCCTGGCCTACGGCGGCAGCCTGATGCGCCCGGAAGCGACCGGCTACGGCACGGTCTACTTTGCGCAGGAGATGCTGCACCGGCGCGGGCGCGCTTTCGACGGCCTGCGCGTGCTGATCTCGGGCTCGGGCAACGTGGCCCAGTACGCGGCCGAGAAGGCGATCGAGCTGGGCGCCACGGTGCTGACGCTGTCCGATTCAGGCGGCGTGCTGCACTACCCGCAGGGCATGACTACCGAGCAGCTGGCCGAAGTGATGGCCTTCAAGAATGAAGAGCGCGGCCGCCTGTCTGACTTTGCCGCCCGCCACGGCATGGCCTTCGAAGCCGGCCGCACCCCGTGGCACGTGCCCGCCGACGTGGCGCTGCCGTGCGCCACCCAGAACGAGCTGGACGGCAACGACGCCGAGACCCTGCTCGGCAATGGCGTGATCTGCGTGGCCGAAGGCGCCAACATGCCGTCGACGCTGGAAGCCGTGGACCGCTTTGTCGATGCGAAGATCCTCTACGCCCCGGGCAAGGCCAGCAATGCCGGCGGCGTTGCCACTTCCGGCCTGGAAATGTCGCAGAACGCCATGCGCCTGTCCTGGCACCATGCCGAGGTCGACGAGAAGCTGCACGCGATCATGAAGGACATCCACCAGAACTGCATCCACCACGGGCAGAAGGCGGATGGCTATATCAACTACGTGGAAGGCGCGAACATCGCCGGCTTCGTCAAGGTAGCCGACGCCATGCTGGCGCAAGGCGTGATCTGACCTGAAGTTCCGGCCGGCGCAATGCCGGCCGTTGCCAGGCGGGTGCAGGCACGTACCCGCCTGGCGCATCTCGCCCCGAGTCCCCCTCTGGCAGTACCCACCCCGCAGCGCTGGGCAGCGCCCTCACGCTCGCCATTTCCCGCCACGGCCCGCCGCCCGACTGCATCTCCCGATTATTCGCAAATCGCGAACACTGTCCTCGGACTTTGCTACGTAGTCAGTGCACGGCGCCTTGCCTACTATGCACACACCCCAGGCGAACACCACTGGTGAACGAATACAGCGGTAGCAATAACTAACTTCACAGCCTATCCAGGCGCCCCTGACCGGAGATCATCATGACGAACCCCAAGCTCGAAGTCCTGACCCCGCAAAACAGCCAGCTGATCTTTATCGACCACCAGCCGCAGATGGCCTTCGGGGTGCAGTCGATGGACCGCCAGGCCCTGAAGAACAACACCGTTGGCCTGGCCAAGGCGGCGAAGATCTTCAATATCCCGACCACCATCACCACGGTGGAAACGGAGTCGTTCTCGGGCTTCACCTACCCGGAACTGCTGGATGTGTTCCCGGACCACAAGCTGCTGGAGCGCACCTCGATGAACTCCTGGGACGACCAGAAGGTGCGTGACGCCCTCAAGGCCAACGGTCGCAAGAAGGTGGTGGTGTCCGGCCTGTGGACCGAGGTCTGCAACAACAGCTTCGCCCTTTGCGCCATGGCCGAAGGCGACTATGAGATCTACATGGTGGCCGATGCCTCCGGCGGCACCTCGAAGGAAGCCCACGACTACGCCATGCAGCGCATGGTCCAGGCCGGCGTGGTGCCGGTCACGTGGCAGCAGGTGCTGCTGGAATGGCAGCGCGACTGGGCCCACCGCGACACGTATGACGCGGTGATGAAACTGGTCAAGGAGCACTCGGGCGCCTACGGTATGGGGGTGGACTACGCCTACACCATGGTCCACAAGGCCGCGCAGCGCACCGCCACGCCGCATGAGGCACTGGCCGCCGTGCCTGCCCGCTGAGCCGGCACTGAACCAGCCGCAAGCTCACCCGATCCCTTGATTGCATCCAGGAGTCCCATCATGACCACCATTACGACGCAGGACGGCACGCAGATCTTCTACAAGGACTGGGGCAGTGGCAAGCCCGTGGTCTTCTCCCACGGCTGGCCCCTCAATGCCGATGCGTGGGACGCGCAGATGCTGTTCCTGGTGCAGCAGGGGTTCCGGGTGATCGCCCATGACCGCCGCGGCCACGGGCGATCGGACCAGCCGGCGCAGGGCAACGACATGGACACCTACGCCGACGACCTGGCCGCGCTGCTGGACGCGCTGGACCTGCGCGATGCCACGCTGGTGGGGCATTCCACCGGTGGCGGCGAGGTGGCGCACTACATCGGCCGCCATGGCACCGGCCGTGTCGCCAAGGCGGTGCTGATCGGCGCGGTGCCGCCGATCATGCTCAAGACCGCGGCCAACCCCGGCGGGCTGCCGATCGATGTGTTCGACGGCATCCGCAAGGGCGTGGCCGACAACCGCTCGCAGTTCTACCAGGACCTGGCGACGCCGTTCTTCGGCTTCAACCGCCCCGGCGCCAAGGTCTCGCAAGGCACCATCGATGCCTTCTGGGCGCAGGGCATGGCCGGCGGCATCGTGGGCCAGTACGCCTGCATCAGGGAATTCTCGGAAGTGGACTACACCGAGGACCTGAAGAAGTTCGACGTGCCCACGCTGATCCTGCATGGCGATGACGACCAGATCGTGCCCATCGATGCTGCGGCGAAGCGGTCGGTGGAACTGGTCAAGGGCGCGACCCTCAAGGTGTATCCGGGCGCTTCGCACGGCATGTGCGTGGTCAATGCCGACCAGGTCAACGCCGACCTGCTGGCCTTCCTGAAGGCCTGAGCCCGATGTCAGTCACCCGCCGGCAATTTATCGCCTCGGCCGCCGCGCTCGGCGCGGCGCCGCTCTCGGAGACCTTCGCCATGCCGCCTGGCAGCCAGCCCAGCCTCATTCTCGTCAACGGCAAGTTCGCCACGCTCGACAAGTCCAGGCCGCAGGCGGACGCCGTTGCGATCCGCGACGGGCGTTTCGTCGCCGTCGGCACGCGCCAGGACATCATGAAGCTGGCCGGCGCGCAGACGAAGGTGGTCGACCTGAATGGCCGGCGCGCCATTCCCGGGCTGATCGACAGCCATATGCATATCATCCGCGGCGGCCTGAACTACAACATGGAGCTGCGCTGGGACGGCGTGCGCTCGCTCGCCGACGCCATGCGCATGCTGAAGGAACAGGTCGCGCGCACGCCAGCGCCGCAATGGGTGCGGGTGGTGGGCGGCTTCACCGAGCACCAGTTCGCCGAGAAGCGGCTGCCCACCATCGAGGAACTGAATGCCGTGGCGCCCGACACCCCGGTCTTCATCCTGCACCTGTACGACCGCGCCATCCTGAACGGCGCCGCGCTGCGCGCGGTGGGCTACAGCAAGGACACCCCGAACCCGCCCGGCGGCGAGATCGCGCGCGATGCGCGCGGCAATCCCACCGGCCTGCTGCTGGCCAGGCCCAACGCCACCATCCTCTACGCCACGCTGGCCAAGGGCCCGAAGCTGCCGCCTGAATACCAGAAGAACTCCACGCGGCATTTCATGCGCGAGGTCAACCGGCTGGGTGTCACCGGCGTGATCGACGCCGGCGGTGGCTACCAGAACTACCCGGAGGACTACAGCATCATCGAGGAACTGCACCAGGCCGGGCAGCTCACGGTGCGCCTGGCCTACAACCTGTTCACGCAGAAGCCCAAGGAAGAGCTCAGCGATTTCAAGACCTGGGCCTCCAGGGTGAAGCCTGGCCAGGGCGACGACCTCTACCGCCACAATGGCGCCGGCGAGATGCTGGTCTACACCGCTGCCGACTTCGAGGACTTCCGCGTCGAGCGCCCCGAGATGGCGCCGTCGATGGAGGCCGACCTGGAGCCGGTGATCCGCCTGCTCGCGGAGAAGCGCTGGCCGTGGAGGCTGCATGCCACCTACGACCAGACCATCTCCCGTGCGCTCGATGTCTATGAAAAGGTGGCCAAGGACGTCCCGTTCAACGGCCTGAACTGGTTCTTCGACCACGCCGAGACCATCTCCGACCGCAATATCGACCGCATCGCCGCACTCGGCGGCGGCATCGCGGTGCAACACCGGATGGCCTACCAGGGCGAGTACTTTGTCGAGCGCTACGGCGCACGCGCGGCCGAGGCGACGCCGCCGGTGAAGAAAATGCTGGAGAAGGGCGTCAAGGTCGGCGCCGGCACCGATGCCACGCGCGTGGCCTCTTACAACCCGTGGGTGTCGCTGTACTGGCTGACCACCGGCAAGACCGTGGGCGGCATGTCGATGTACCCGCAGGCCAACCTGCTCGACCGCGAGACCGCGCTGCGGCTGTGGACCGAGGCCAATACCTGGTTCTCGTCCGAAACCGGCAAGAAGGGCCAGATCAAGGCGGGCCAGCTGGCCGACCTGGCGGTGCTGTCCGCGGATTACTTCAGCGTGCCGGGCGACGAGATCCAGGACATCACCTCGGTGCTGACCATCCTCGGCGGCGAAGTGGTCTATGGCGACGGCGACTTCGGCAAGCTGTCGCCCGCCATCCCGCCGGCCATGCCGGACTGGTCGCCGGTGCGCCACGCGGGCGGCTACCAGCCGCGCCCGCAAGCCCAAAAGCTGGCCTTGAACACAGCCTGCGGCTGTGCCAGTTCATGCGGCGTGCACGGCCATGCGCATGCCAGGGCCTGGACGGCCGGCGTGCCCACCTCGGACGAGAGTACGTTCTGGGGCGCGCTGGGTTGCTCATGCTGGGCGTTCTGATGCCGCTGCGTTGCCGATACCAGGAGACCCGACCATGACTGCCCATCCCATCCGCCCCACGGCGCGCGCGGCGACCACGCCCGGCGCGCCCTCGGCCTGGCTGCGCTGGCTGGCGCTGCTGGCACTGTCCGCGCCCTACCTGCAGGGTGGACTGGTCAAGGCGGCTGACTTCGGTGCCGCCATCGCCGAGATGCAGCACTTCGGCCTGGCGCCGGCCGCGCCGCTGGCAGCGGCCGTGATCGTGCTGGAACTGGGCGCGGCCGCGCTGATGCTGAGCGGGCGGCTGCGGTGGCTGGGCGCGCTGGCGCTGGCCGTCTTCACCTTGTTGGCAACCTTTGTCGCCAACCGCTTCTGGCAGGCGCCGCCGGATGCACGCTTCGGGCAGGCCAACGCCTTCTTCGAGCATATCGCGCTGGCCGGCGGCCTTTGCCTGGTCGCCTGGGAAGACCTGCGGCAACGCCGCGCGGGCAGGGGCCAGGCATGAGCCCGGCCGCCAAGCCCGCGCCGATCCCCGGTGCCGCCGCGCCGGCCGGCGGCAGCTTCGCGCCGCTGGCGCATGGCACCTTCGCCGTGCTGTGGGCGGCGACGGTGCTGGGCAATATCGGCAGCTTCATGCGCGATGTGGCCAGCGCCTGGCTGGCGACTGACCTGTCGGGCTCGCCCGCCGCGGTCGCCATGATCCAGGCGGCCGGCACGCTGCCGGTGTTCCTGCTGGCGATTCCCGCCGGCGTGCTGTCTGACATCCTCGACCGCCGCCGCTTCCTGATCGTGATCCAGGTGGGGCTGGCAATGGTCAGCGGTTCGCTGATGCTGCTGGCATGGCAGGACGGGCTGACCATCGAGCTGCTGATCGGCCTGGCTTTCCTGGGCGGCATCGGCACCGCGATGATGGGGCCGACCTGGCAGTCGATCGTGCCGGAACTGGTGCCGGCCGGTGAACTGAAGCCGGCGGTGGCGCTGAACTCACTGGGCGTCAATATCGCGCGCGCCATCGGGCCGGCCGCGGGCGGCCTGTTGCTGGCCGCGTTCGGCGCGGCGGCGACCTATGGCGCGGACGTGGCCAGCTATCTGTTCGTGATTGCCGCGCTGCTGTGGTGGAAGCGCCCGGCACGCGCCGAAGACCCGCTGCGCGAGCATTTCTTCGGTGCTTTCCGCGCCGGCGTGCGTTTTGCCAGGGCGCACAGCAAGCTCCATGTGGTGCTGCTGCGCGCGGCCTGCTACTTCGCGCTGGGCAGCAGCATCTGGGCCTTGTTGCCGCTGGTGGCGCGCCAGATGCTGCACGGCGGCGCATCGCTGTACGGCATGCTGCTTGGCGCGGTCGGCGTGGGTGCGATCCTGGGCGCGCTGGTGATGCCGCGCCTGCAGAAACGGCTGGACCTGGACCAGCTGATGCTGGCCGCGGCACTGGCTACCGCCGCGGTGATGGCGGTGCTGTCGGTGGCGCCGCCGGCATGGGTCGCCATGCTGGCGCTGCTGCTGCTTGGCGCCGCGTGGATCCTGGCGCTGACCACGCTGGCCGGCACGGCCCAGGCGATCCTGCCCAACTGGGTGCGCGGCCGCGCGCTGGCGGTCTACCAGATGGTGTTCAACGGCGCCATGGCGCTGGGCAGCCTGGTGTGGGGCTTTGTCGCGCAGGGGCTGGGCACTCCGGCGGCGCTGATGATCGCCGCGGCCGCGCTGTGCGTGGCCGCCTTCGTCATGCACCGCGTCAAGCTGCCGCGTGGCGAGGAAGACCTCGGCCCGGCACGGCACTGGCCAGCGCCCGAAGCCGCCGAGGAGGTGGCGCACGACCGCGGCCCGGTGATGATCCTGATCGAATACCGCGTGCGCGTGGCCGACCGCCAAGGCTTCCTGCAAGCCATCCACAAGCTGTCCGAGGAACGGCTGCGCGATGGCGCGTTCAACTGGGGCGTGATGGAGGACCCGGCCGATGCCGAGGCCTACACCGAGTGGTTCCTGGTCGAATCCTGGGCCGAACACCTGCGCCAGCACGAGCGCGTGCCGCACGCGGACGCAGACCTGCAGCGCGAGGTCGCGCGCTTCCACACCGGCGAAGGGCCGCCGCGGGTGCGGCACCTGCTGGCAGCGGGGCGGCCTCTGGAATAAGCAAGCCATAGCGACGGCCTTCCGATCTGCCGCTGCGGAACTCCCCTCTCCCGCTTGCGGGAGCGGGGCAGGGGTGAGGGCAGGCGTGGCGACCGACACCGCCCTTCAGGCAATGCCGCCACCCTGCCACCTACGCGTCCCTCGTCCCCCAAGGACCCCCCATGCACAACCAGCTGTTTATCGACGGCCGCTTCGTCGACGCCCTTGACGGGGACACCCTCGACGTCGTCAATCCGCACGACGGCAGCCTGATCACGCGCGCGGCCGCGGGCGCGCAGCTCGATATCGACCGCGCCGTGGCCGCGGCACGCCGCGCCTTTCCCGCATGGTCGCGCCTCGCCGCCGGCGAACGCGGCAGGCAGCTGGCACGGCTGGCCGACGCCATCGAGGCCGACACGGGTCTGGCCGAACTCGAAAGCGCCGACACCGGCCACCCCATCCGCGATGCGCGCGGCCTCGACGTACCGCGCACCGCCGCGTGCTTCCGTTACTTCGCGGGCATGGCCGACAAGATCGAAGGCACCGTGGTGCCGGTCGAACCCGGTTTTCTCAACTATGTGCAACGAGCCCCGGTCGGCGTGGTGGGGCAGATCGTGCCGTGGAACTTCCCGCTGATGTTCACCGGCTGGAAGCTGGGGCCGGCACTGGCGGCGGGCAATACGGTGGTGCTCAAGCCGTCGGAGCTGACGCCGCTGTCCGCGCTGCGCGTGGCGGCGCTGGCGGCTGACGTCGGTTTCCCGCCGGGCGTGATCAACGTCGTGCCCGGCTTCGGCAACGTGGCCGGGCAGCGGCTGGCCAATCATCCCGACGTGGACAAGATCGCCTTCACGGGGTCCACTGCCACCGGCCGGCGCATCGTCGAGGCCTCGCGCGGCAACCTCAAGCGCATCCAGCTAGAGTTGGGCGGCAAGGGCGCCAATATCGTCTTTGCCGATGCCGACCTGGATACCGCCGTGGCGGGCGCGGCCTGGGCCAGCTTCCACAACCAGGGCCAGGCCTGCATCGCCGGCTCGCGCCTGCTGCTGCATGAGGACATCGCCGATGCCTTCCTCGAGCGCTTCGTGGCGCTGGCGCAATCGATCCGCGTGGGCGATCCGGCCGACCCTGCCACCGAGATGGGGCCGCTGACCTCGGCCGCCCACCGCGACCGCGTGCTGGAGTCTGTGGAGATGGCACAGGCCCAGGGCGGCACCGTGCTGGCCGGAGGCAAGGCCCCTGCCGACCCCGGCCTGCGCCAGGGCTTCTATGTCGAGCCCACTGTGGTCGCTGCGCGCCCGCAGGACCGCATCGCCCAGGAGGAGGTCTTCGGCCCGGTCGTCACGGTGCTGCGCTTTGCCAGCGACGAGCAGGCGCTGGCCATCGCCAACGCCACGCAATACGGGCTGGGCAACGGGCTATGGACGCGCGACCTGGCCCGCGCGCACCGCCTCGCGCGCGATATCCGCGGCGGCATGTGCTGGGTCAACTGCTACAAGCGCGTCCATCCGGGCAGCCCCTTCGGCGGCGTGGGTGAATCCGGCTACGGGCGCGACATGGGGTTCGAGGCGATGCACGGCTACACCGAGTCGCGCTCGGTATGGATCAACGTGGATGCCGGCATTGCGCCGCACTTTGCGCGCTGAAGCCCGCGCGGCACCACCAATCATTTCAGGGAGAACGCAATGAAGCTCTATCTGGTATCACTGGCCGCCGGTATCCTGGTCGGCATCATCTATGCCCTGCTGCAGGTGCGCTCGCCGGCGCCGCCGGTGGTGGCGCTGATCGGCTTGCTGGGCATGCTGATCGGCGAGCAAGTGGTGCCGCCCGTCAAGCGCCTGCTGGCGGGCGAGGCGGTCACGGTGGCCTGGTTCCGTGGCGAGTGCGTGCCGAAGATCACCGGCGCACCGTCGGCGCCGACGGCGGCACGCCCGGCTGCGGAAGCTGCACGGGACGAGCCGCAGGCGCACTAGGCATCGCGCTAGCTCAGCGCCAGCGTGCGTTGCCGCGCCAGTTCCGCCCAGCGCGCCGCTTCGGAAGCGACCAGTGCATTCATCGCCTCGCGTCCGCTGGCCACGACTTCAAAGCCATTGTCGTACAGGTACTGCGTGACGGCCGCTTCGCGCAGCGTCTGGCTGACTGCGGCGGCCAGGCGGTCGAGCTGCGCGGCCGGCGTGCCGGCCGGCGCGATCATGCCGACCCAGGAATAGGTGACCAGGCCCGGCCAGGTGTCGGCCAGCGTGGGCACCGTCGGCAGATGCGGATTGCGCGCAGAAGAGCTGACCGCGAGCGCCCGCAGCTTGCCGGCCTGCAGTTGCGCCAGCACCAGCGGCAGGCTGGCGAACATCGAATCGACATGGCCGCCCAGCAGGTCTTTCAGTGCCGGGGCGCCGCCGCGGAACGGCACGTGCAGGCCATGGGTGCCGGCGGCCTGGTGGAACCATTCGGCGGTCAGGTGGTTGGAACTGCCGACACCCACGGAGGCATAAGACACCTCGCGCCATTGTCGGCACGCCCGCACATAGTCCTGCAGCGTGCGCCACGGCGACGCGGCCGGCACCACCAGCGCCATTGGCGCGCGCACCATATACGACACGCCGGTGAGATCACGCCCGGCGCGGTAAGGCAGGTTCGGGTAGGCCAGCGGCTCGGTCGCATACGAGTCATAGACCAGGCCGATGGTGTGGCCGTTGGCCTTGCTGCGCGCCACGATGCCCGTGCCGATGGTGCCGCCGGCGCCGTCGTGGTTCTCGATCACCACGGTCTGGCCGAGCCGGCGTCCGAGGCCAACATGGACTGCGCGCGCGGTCTTGTCGACCACGCCGCCTGGCGCAAACGGCACGACCAGCACCAGCGGGCCGTTGCTGCGCGCTTGTGCGCCGGTGCGGCCGGCCAGCAGCATGGCCGCGGCGCCGCCCAGCACCAGGCGACGGCGATGCAATGCACGGATCTGCATGACGGATCTGCCCCTCGTTCGCTATGATTGCCGTCGAACTGCCTTCTGATCGCGGCCGGGATGTCGCCGCGCCTCACCGTTGTGCAAGCAACCGCGGTACGTTGTCGGCCTTGCTGGCCCGGCGAGGGCCAGATGGTAGCACTGCGGTGGGTCATGATCCTCTTCGCACGGGTTTGCCATGGACCGTTTTCTCAGTATCGAAGCCTTTGTCAGGGTCGCGGACACGTTAAGCTTTGCCGAGGCCGCGCGCCAGCTCGGCGTGACCAATTCCGTCGTCAGCCACCGCGTGCAGCAGCTCGAGAAGTACATCAACGCGCCGCTGTTCCATCGCAGCACGCGGCACGTGCGCCTGTCGGAAGTGGGCGAGACCTACTACCGTCAATGCGCCGACGTGGTCGCCAACCTGGCCGACCTGACCGACCAGATGCGCGACCTGCGCGCCACCCCGGCGGGGCGCCTGCGCATCCAGGTGCTGCCCGGCTTCGCCATTGGCCACTTCGCCGATATCCTGGCCGGCTTCAGCCAGCAGTATCCGGATATCGAACTGGACGTCGTCGTCAACGACCGCGTCATCGACCCGATCGAGGAAGGCTTCGACGTGGCCTTCCAGATCTTCGCGCCCCAGAACGATTCGCTGATCGCGCGGCGCCTGTTCACGCTGCGCCGCATCTTCTGCGTGGCCCCGGAGTTCATTGAACGCTGGGGCAAGCCGGAGCGGCCGGCGGACCTGATCTGCAGCAAGGTGGCGCTGTACTCCGCCTACCCGACCCGCAACAAGTGGACCTTCTCGCGCGATGCCGAATCGGTCGAGATCGACCTGGCCCCGCGCATGCGCACCAACTCCGTCCACCTGCTGCGCGACTATGCGGTCAGCGGTGCCGCCGTGGTTTGCCTGCCCACGCTGGTCGCCAGCGAAGACCTGCTGGCCGGCCGGCTGGTCCCGGTGCTGCACGACTATGCGCTGTCATCGTTCGAGTTCGCCGCCGTGTATCCGGCCACGCAGCGGCAGGCGCTGAAGGTGCGGGTGCTGGTGGACTACCTGGCGGAAAGGCTGCAGGGCGAGCCGCCGTGGGATGTGCCGTTGATGGAGAGGGGGTGGGTGCGGTAAGGGGGAGCGATAAGCCAGTGCGACGAGGCTTCACTATCGCAGGCCGATGTAGGGGAGCATCGAGCCTTGGGACGTCCGGCGATGCCCAGAGACACGGTCGCGGCATTCATTTCCGTTGCCGAAAGGATGGTTGATATAACGCCCGGAAACGGTATCCGCCCGCTCGATTTCTTCAAACGTGAGCGCCTTGGCCCATGCGCCGAAGGGCCGGGCCTCGGGGTAGCGGGCCAGTTCGTAGAAGCCATCGTGGCCTTGCCACAGGCCTGGCTGTTGCTGACCGCGGCCACCGACCCGTCCGCCTGCAGGTCCACCGCGAAATCCTTGCGTTGGTAGCGCAGCAACTCGGCGGCGCCGGGCATCAGGCCGGGGCCGGCTGCGGTGGTGCGCTGGAACGAGCGAGCCCCGTCAGCGGAAATGCGGCTACGATAGCGTCGATCCCCAATCGTTCACCGCAAGCGATATGCTGGAACTCAGACCGGGCTGCGAGCATTGCAACAAGCCCCTGCCACCCGCATCGACCGAAGCCCGTATCTGCTCGTACGAATGCACCTTCTGCGCAGACTGCGTGGATACGCTCCGCAATGTCTGCCCGAACTGCGGGGGCGGCTTCGTGCCGCGTCCGGTGCGCCCGGCACGCGACTGGAAGAACGGCAACTACCTCGGCAACAACCCGGCCAGCACCAGGGTCAAGCACCGGCCGGTGGACCTCGAGGTGCATGCCCGCTTTGCCGGGGCGATCGCCCCGGTCCCGCCCGAGCAGCGCTAGCGGTGGCCTGGGCTAGCCCTTGGATTTCGGCTTGAGCAACTCGCCAGCCTCCTTCACATTCTGCTCGGCGCGCTTGCTGATCACGGCCAGCGCTTCGGCCTGCGCCTTCTGCGCGGTTTCGGCCAGCGCGCGCATGTTCTCCAGTGCCTGGTGCAGCTGCTGCTGCACGAATTCGCTGTGCTTGGCCATGGCCTCGGCAGGATTGCCCGCGGTGCTGTACTGCTGAGCGGCCGCCTGCAGCTGCTGCATGGTCTGGGCGAAGATCTCCTGCTGCTTCTGCACCAGGGCCTGGATGCCCTCATAGGCCAGCTTGTTGGCCTCGGTCAGGGCCTCGATGTCCTTGCGGCGCGCTTCCATTACCGCGCTCATGTCCACGCCCGGCAGGCGGAACTGTTCCATCATCTTGGTGAAGTCTGCAAAGGGATTGGGAGGCGTGGCCATGCTGGGTCTCCTTCTGGAAGGACTGGCAGGGTGGCCGGCGGCGGGGATGGAGCGTGCCCTTCGGCCGGGTTCCTGTCCACTATAGCCGGTATCCGCACACTTCTGGCCGTCAATCGAGGAAGACCCTAAAGTTTCCGGACCCCATGCCGTTGGCATCCATAGCCCGCAAGTGCGTCGGCCCGAGCGGGCCCGTCCGCGGACGATGAGAGCGAAGAACGCCGCGCCGTCCCAGGCGCGGACCGGCACTTCGCCGTAACCAGTGCTAATCAGGTAGAAGACATGAAGAATCTAGGCATCGGGGTCCGCCTCGGCATCGGCTTTGGGGTGGTATTGCTGCTTTCTGCGTTCATGACGGTATTCGGCATGATGCGCCTGCAACAGGTGGCTGAGCGCACGCACGCGATGATGCAGCAGCCGCTGACCAAGGAGCGGCTGGTCAGCGACTGGTACCGCCTCATGCACACCAGCGTGCGCCGCACCACGGCGGTGGCGCGCAGTGCCGACCCGTCGCTCGGCGCGTTCTTCGCGGCCGAGACCAAGGCGTCGATCGAAGGCATCGCCGCCTTGCGCGACAAGCTCCAGCCCATGCTCAGCTCGGCCGAGGAAAAGGCCGCATTCCAGAAGATCCTGAGCGTGCGCGACCCGTACAACAACGGCCGCGACAAGATCACCAAACTCAAGCAAGAGGGGCTGACCGAAGAGGCCAACCAGGTGCTGGAGAAAGAGTTCGTCCCGGCCGGCGACGCCTACCTGGGCGAGATCCAGAAGCTGCTCGACATCCAGCGTGCCAGCATCGACGCCACCGCGCGCGAGATCAACGGCATCTACGCCAACGCCCGCAACAGCCTGATCGGGCTCGGCGTGGTGGTGCTGGCGATCGGCATCGCGTTCTCGGTATGGCTGACGGCGGGCATCACGCGGCCGCTGCATCGCGCCGTGGCGGTGGCGCGCACCGTGGCGTCGGGCGACCTGACCAGCCGCATCGACGTCGACAGCCGCGATGAAACCGGACAGCTGCTGCAGGCACTGGCGGACATGAACGCCAATATCCTGCGCATCGTGCGCCAGGTGCGCGCGGGCACCGAGTCGATCGTGTCCGGCACCAGCCAGATCGCGGCCGGCAACACCGACCTGTCGCAGCGCACGGAAGAACAGGCCTCGTCGCTGCAGCAGACCGCGGCCAGCATGGAAGAGCTGACCAGCATCGTGCGCCAGAACGCCGACAACGCGCGCCAGGCCAGCACGCTGGCGGTCAATGCCTCGGACATCGCCGAGAAGGGCGGCGACGCGGCGGGCAAGGTCGCCGAGACCATGGAGGAGATCAACGGCGCGTCGAGGAAGGTGGTCGACATCATCGCCGTGATTGAAGGCATCGCTTTCCAGACCAATATCCTGGCGCTCAATGCCGCGGTGGAAGCCGCGCGCGCCGGCGAACAGGGCCGCGGCTTCGCCGTGGTCGCGGGCGAGGTGCGCACGCTGGCGCAGCGCAGCGCTTCCGCAGCCAAGGAGATCAAGGCGCTGATCGGCGATTCGGTCGATCGCGTCGAGAAGGGTTCCATGCAGGTGACGCAGGCCGGCCAGACCATGGTGGAGATCGTTGCCGCTGTCAAGCGCGTGACCGACATCATGGGCGAGATCAGCGCGGCCTCGGCCGAGCAGAGCGCCGGGATCGAGCAGGTCAACCAGGCGGTGACGCAGATGGATACCGTGACGCAGCAGAACGCGGCGCTGGTGGAAGAGGCCGCTGCTGCAGCAGGCTCGCTGGAGGAGCAGGCGCAGCGGCTGAAGGAGGCGGTGTCGACGTTCAGGCTGGCGGCGTAAGCGTAGCCTGTTTGTTTTCTCCCCTCTCCCGCAAGCGGGAGAGGGGAGCACCCCCCATCACAGCAGACGCTCACCGCGCCTTCAGGAACTCCCCCACCTCCAGCAACACCAGCTCGTTGTCGTCCGCCTTGTTCGGCTCGCGGCTGCTGCTGAAGGGCAGGTTGTTGTCGTTGCCCACCACGATATGCGTGGCGTCGACCACGTCGACGTTCTCGATGGTGAAGAACGGGAACGCCAGCACGCCATCGGTCAACGGCTTGCGCGCAAGCTTGCCCGGGTCGGCAATGCGCAGCAGGTCGATATAGCCGATCTTGCGCAGCGGCCCGCCGGCGTTGGCATCGCTCAGCTCGACCTTGTACACGCGCTTGAACTTCGCCACATCGTCAAAACAGTCCGGGCGCTTCTGCCCGGCCGGGCAGGCCTTGTCCGGCGTGCCTTCGCCGTTGTCGCGCTCGATGATAAGGCCGGTGGTGGCATCGATCATGTTGAAGTCGCCGATGGCGTGGCTGGCGCCTTCCAGTACGTACTTCCAGTGGCGGCCGGTCCAGGCCTGCTGCCTGACATCAAACTCCAGCACGCGCAGGTAGGGCTTGCCGCCTTCGTTCTCGTAGCCCTTGGCGGCCTCGTCCCACAGCGCGCCTTCCAGCAGCGCGTACAGCTTGCTGCCATCGGGCGAGGACGCCATGCCCTCGAAGCCCTTGGAGCGCCGCACCTGGAACTTCACGCTGCCGTCTGGCGCACCGGGCGCGGTGACGGCGGGATGGTCGGGCGAGCGCACCACCTTGCCGTCGACCTTGGTGTCGAACACGGCCAGCACCTTGCCGTCCAGGTCCGCCTTGATCAGGAACGGGCCGAACTCGTCGCCGATCCAGATCGCTCCGTCGGCGAACTGGAAGCTCTCCGTATCGAAATCCGACCCCGTCAGGTAGCGCTGCCTGGTGCCCTCGTGGACGATGCGGAACGGCACCTTCTGGTCCGGGTCGTGCAGGAAGATGGTCTTCAGGCGCTGCAGGCGGCCGCTGCCGAAGTCCACCTTGTAGTGGTTCAGGTACAGCATGAAGTCCGGCGAGTTGGCCTTGGCGCCGGCGCCGTTGTCGGTCAGCACCCAGAAGCTGCCGTCGGCCATGCGCTTGATGCCGGAATGCCCCTGTGCCGGCTGGCCGCGGAACGGCAGCGACACGCCGGTGGGGCGGCCATTGGACTTGCCTTCGACCGTGCCCGGCGTGTCCACGCGCTGCGCGGTGGTGAACTTACCGCTGACCTGCAGGTCAGCGGGCGCGTCCTTCGGCACGGCAAGCAGGGTCTGGGCCGGCAGCACCGCGTGGCCTGCCAGCCTGGCGGGGTAGGCGACAGGGGCCTGCGCCCACGCCTGCGCCGCGCCCAGGCAGCCCAGTGCGATGGCCGCCGGGGCCAGCAGCAAATGACGAGACATTGTGGTTTTCCTTGGCGTTGAAGAGGACAAAACCCTGCATTGTCGGCGCCAAGTTTGACAGAACTGTGATCCGTGGGGCGCACGGCCCCGGCATGTTGCGTCGCAGCGTAGATGCGATATGGGCACCGTGCCGGTGCAATCTGCGAACGATCATGCTGTGCGGGCGGGCCCAACGCGGCACCGGCATCCGGATTTCTGCCGATAGCCGCGCAAAAAGCAGTGGGTTTTCAGGCCCCTGAAAGCAAACTGAGGCAAAATTCTATTTTTCGCCTAGTATGCCGCCGCGCTGTGACCCAGCAGGCGGATGTCCTACCACCCGTTCGAGGATCTGAGAGAAGCAATGAGTACCCAGCAACCCACCATCATCTACACGCTGACCGACGAAGCTCCGCTGCTGGCGACCAGTGCGTTCCTCCCGATCATCCAGACCTTCACCAAGCCCGCCGGCATCAACGTCACCACCAGCGACATCTCGGTGGCGGGCCGTATCCTGGGCGAGTTCCCCGAATTCCTGACCGAAGCGCAGCGCGTGCCGGACAACCTGGCCGAGCTGGGCAAGCTGACCCAGCTGCCGGACACCAACATCATCAAGCTGCCGAACATCAGCGCCTCGGTGCACCAGCTGGTCAGCGCCATCCGCGAACTGCAGGGCAAGGGCTACAAGGTGCCGGACTATCCGGAAGATCCGAAGAACGACGAAGAAAAGGCAATCCAGAAGCGCTATTCCAAGTGCCTGGGCTCGGCCGTGAACCCGGTCCTGCGCGAAGGCAACTCCGACCGCCGCGCACCGGCAGCGGTCAAGAACTTCGCGCGCAAGCACCCGCACAGCATGGGCGAGTGGAGCATGGCCTCGCGCACGCACGTGGCGCACATGAAGCATGGCGACTTCTACCACGGCGAAAAGTCCATGACCCTGGACCGCGCGCGTGACGTCAAGATGGAGCTGGTCACCAAGAGCGGCAAGACCATCGTGCTCAAGCCCAAGGTCTCGCTGCTGGATGGCGAGATCATCGACAGCATGTTCATGAGCAAGAAGGCGCTGTGCGACTTCTATGAAGAGCAGTTCGAAGACGCGCGCAAGACCGGCGTGATGCTGTCGCTGCACGTCAAGGCGACCATGATGAAGGTGTCGCACCCGATCGTGTTCGGCCACGCCGTCAAGATCTTCTACAAGGAAGCCTTCGCCAAGCACGGCGCGCTGTTCGACGAACTGGGCGTGAACGTCAACAACGGCCTGGTCAACCTGTACGAGAAGATCGAGGCGCTGCCCAGCTCCAAGCGCGAAGAGATCATCCGCGACCTGCACGCCTGCCACGAGCATCGCCCGGAACTGGCGATGGTGGATTCGGCCAAGGGCATTTCCAACCTGCACGCGCCCAACGACGTGATCGTGGATGCCTCGATGCCGGCCATGATCCGCATCGGCGGCAAGATGTGGGGTGCCGACGGCCGTCCGAAGGACACCAAGGCCGTGATCCCGGAAAGCACTTTTGCCCGCATCTACCAGGAGATCATCAACTTCTGCAAGACCAACGGCAACTTCGACCCGACCACCATGGGCACCGTGCCCAACGTGGGCCTGATGGCGCAGAAGGCCGAAGAATACGGCTCGCACGACAAGACCTTTGAGATCGCCGAAGACGGCGTCGCCAACATCGTCGACCTGGCCACCGGTGAAGTGCTGCTGACGCAGGATGTCGAGCAGGGCGACATCTGGCGCATGTGCCAGGTCAAGGACGCGCCGATCCGCGACTGGGTCAAGCTGGCCGTGACGCGCGCGCGCAACTCGGGCATGCCGGCGGTGTTCTGGCTGGACCCGTACCGTCCGCACGAAGCCGAGCTGATCAAGAAGGTCGAGACCTACCTGAAGGACTACGATACCAACGGCCTGGACATCCAGATCATGTCGCAGGTGCGCGCCATGCGCTACACGCTGGAGCGCGTGATCCGCGGCCTGGACACCATCTCGGTGACCGGCAACATCCTGCGCGACTACCTGACCGACCTGTTCCCGATCATGGAACTGGGCACCAGCGCCAAGATGCTGTCGATCGTTCCGCTGATGGCCGGTGGCGGCATGTATGAGACCGGCGCCGGCGGTTCGGCTCCGAAGCATGTCAAGCAACTGGTGGAAGAAAACCACCTGCGCTGGGATTCGCTGGGCGAGTTCCTGGCGCTGGCGGTGTCGCTGGAAGACGTTGGCATCAAGACCGGCAATGCCAAGGCCAAGATCCTGGCCAGGACGCTGGATGCTGCCACCGGCAAGCTGCTGGACAACAACAAGAGCCCGTCGCCCAAGACCGGCCAGCTGGACAACCGCGGCAGCCAGTTCTACCTGGCGATGTACTGGGCGCAGGAACTGGCCGCCCAGTCGGAGGACGCCGAACTGGCCGCGAAGTTCGCGCCGCTGGCCAAGACGCTGACCGACAACGAGCAGAAGATCGTTGGCGAACTCGGCGCCGTGCAGGGCCAGCCGGTGGATATCGGCGGCTATTACATGCCGGAAGCCGACAAGCTCAGCGCCGCGATGCGCCCGAGCCAGACGCTGAACGCCGCGCTGTCGACCGTGACGGCCTGACCGGACTGGCCCGCTCGGCGGGCCGGCAGGTGTCGCAACCCCGGGCCCTGGCCCGGGGTTTTTCTTTGCGCCGCGGAAGGCGTTATGGCTGCTGCGCTTCCATATGGATGTCCCACCCCTGTTCCGGGCCGCTCTTCTGGTCCCGGTAGGTCCAGAGCGCGCCGCAGTCCTGGCAGACGAAGCTGCTGATGGTGACGGCGGCGGAGCCGGCGGGCTTGATGCGTCGGGTGTCGGTGATGCGCAGTGCCGCGTGCCCGGGGGCGCCGCGCACGTGGCGTTCAATGGCCTGGCAGGCAGTGCAGAGTGTCATCCGTGTCTGTTCCGTTCGATCGGCCACTGTAGCATGCCGGCGCCTTCGGGGCCGGAAGTGGGAGGGGTACATGCCGCATACACAGGATTTCGCCCGGCGAGACCCTCAACCCGCACTTTCCCCGTGATTTGGGCCCGATCCGGTGAAGTTCGTTGACACGCCTGGGTGGGGCCTGTATAAGGATGAGTGCAGGATCTTTCAAGCAGCAACCTAGAAGTCCAGGTGCTTGCCCACACGGCGCCACTTTTTCTCCTTGTGTCTTCCTTGATCGTCATGCCTTGCCGGCGCTTTTGCCGGTGAGAAAAAACTTATTGAGGAATCCAACATGGAAACCGGTACCGTCAAGTGGTTCAACGATTCGAAGGGTTTTGGCTTCATTACGCCTGATGCAGGCGGCAACGACCTGTTCGCGCACTTCTCCGAAATCCAGGGCAACGGCTTCAAGTCGCTGCAAGAAGGCCAGAAGGTGCGTTACGTCGCTGGCGTCGGCCAAAAGGGCCCGGCCGCGACCAAGATCGAGCCGATCTGAATCGCACCGACCTGAGTTGAGCTGAGCGCCGAGGCGCCAGTCCAATGAAAAAAGCTCCGCCAACGCGGAGCTTTTTTATTTCCGTTGCCGCAATTCCCCGCAACCGTGAAATAAAGCCACTGCTGGCGCGGCAACAAGCGTAGAGTGGGGGCAGGATCACCAAACGGCGGAGGCTGCCATGGATATCTATCCGGCTGCAACTTACAAGGGCTACGACCTCTATCCCCTTGTGTACAAGCACGCCGCCGAGCGCGTGTGGCCCGAGCCGCGGCCGGACCGTTCCTTCGATGCTGCCGTGGTGATCTGCCTGGAAGGCGAGTCGCCAGAAGGCATGCAGGCGCGCACGTTCCGCCTGGACGCCGCACCGTGGGATAACGTCGGTGGCGCGCGACGCGGTGCGTTGCGCTATGCCGAGGCCATCATCAATGGCGCGGTGCCGGGGGTGTCGGTAATAGCGGCCGGCGCGCCGATGGCATCCTGAAGCTCCGACGACGGGCCCTGGCGCCGTGGTGCATTTGCGCCGCTGACGCCCGCGCCGGGCCATGGCTCATGCCGTGCGCGTGATCCAATGAGTTCAGCAATCCTTCCCATCAGCGCGGCACGATGCCGCATGGAGATGTCGTGAGCGACAGCAGTCCCAGCCGCAGTCCCGGCAACACTGTTCCCGGCAGTACGCCCTTTGCCAGCTACAAGGGTTTCGATCTGTATCCCCTGGTTTATCGCCATCGGCCTGAGCAGGCCTGGCCGCGCACCAAGCCCGACAACAGCTTCCTCGCGTCGATCGTGATTTGCCGCGAGGGCTATCGCCCTGGCAGCGACCATGCGCGCGTGTACCCCATGAGCGAGTCGCGCTGGGAGAACATCGGCTCGGCGCGCCGCGGCGCGCTGCAGTTCGGCGAAGACATCATCAATGGCCTGGTCGCCGGCGAATCCGTGACGTCGATCTAGGTATCCGGTTCCGTAGCGCGGCCTGGTCACAGGCCAAGTTGCGGAGCGGGGAAACAGGCGCGGCGCTATCCGTCAGACTGCAAGGAGTCCGTTCATGGACATGCGTTCGGGATCATCTGGTTTTCTGTGCACGTTGCCCGGTGAGGGCAAAGGCATCACCTATCACGTTGCAGTCTGCTTTATCGATGCGGAGCGCCCCACCGGGGTGCTGTTCACCAGCTTCGTGGGTGTGGGGCGGCGGTCGTTCGGCGTGTTGGCCGAGCCAGGGGCCCTGCAGGGCCAGCTTGCCGCCAGCGGCGAGGTGCTGTGCCGCCTGGCCATTGGCCAGGTGGTACGCGACCAGTTGCACGACAAGGCGCGCGAAGGCGATGCGGTGCTGGACCTCGCCGCCGCGCCATGGGACGGCGAACTGAGGCCGGTCGGCGCGGGGCTCAGGACGGCCCGGCCGCATGTGCGCGTGCTTGGCTGAGGCCGCACGCAGTCGTCAAGCCAGGTCAGTCAGATCTGGAATACCGGGTCGCCGTGGCGCTCCAGCAGCGCTTCGATCAGCGCCATGTCGGTAATCTCGGGAGTACGGTCTTCAACCGCGCGCGACGGCCCGCAATAGGTGGCCGTTACGTGGCGCCTGACGGTCAGCACGCCGGAAGCGGGCGGTGCGACTTCAACCGCCTGCCACGGTGCATGCCGGTAACTGCCTGCCTGCCAGCCTTCGGGCGTCAGGTGCACGGCTTCCCATTCTTCGATGACGGACATGATCGGTTCTCCTTGATTGAGGGATGAATCGTTAGCGGGACGGCACGCGCCGGCGCGGCGCATGCCATGACGACGGCCTACGACTTGTGCCGGTAGTTGATGCGCCCCTTGGTGAGGTCATAGGGCGACATCTCCAGCGTGACGCGGTCGCCCGCCAGCACGCGGATGCGGTTCTTCTTCAGCCGCCCGGACGAATACGCCCAGACTTCGAAGCCGTTTTCCAGGATCACGCGGAAACGGTTGTCGGGCAGGACTTCCGACACCTTGCCGCCGAATTCGACCAGTTCTTCTTTTGCCAAGGAGGCTCCTTGCTGTAGCCGCGCCGCTTGTGCGCGAGCTGTTGTGACGGCCAACTGGACACCAACTGGCCGATGGGATGGGGCTTACGGTGCCTGGCTTACTGCTGGCGCAGGCGTGCTGCGGCGCGTTCGCCGGCACGGCGGGCGGACTGCCTGGCGCGGGCTTCAGAGCGGTGCGTGTCGTGGCGCATTGCCACGTTGGCGACGATGCGTTCGGCGCCATTGCGGTATTCCGCAATCATGTAGGTCGCGAACCAGAGGCCGGGTTCCTGCTGGATGGGATAGACGGAAACGGTGTAAGGGGTAGGGTTGACTCGATTCAATGTGATGCCTGTTCTGAGGCACGGCCGCAGGGGCGCGGAGCATCGTTCCGATGCAGGCGTCGCGCGGTGGCGGCCGTTCGCCGTTGCTGTAGGCCAGCGTCGGGCCCGCGCGGCTGCGCAGGCGTTGCATCTGGCGTGAAGTGGACCATGCCTGCGCAGGCCGATGCGCCAGGTACAGGAGCGATCGTTGCGGAGCGGACGTGCCGCTGGTCGGATAGGGTGGTGGGCCGTTCTGCATCGGCTGGCCCAAAGACGCATCGGGTGTACGCCCGATAAGCCGCCGCTAATGCTTTTGTGGGATTGTTTGCGGCTGGCGCACAGAGGTCGGGCGTTGCCGATCCGTGCATAGGATCCTGGATGATACCACTTCCGGGCCAATCCTGCCCGCGTGACGGGCAGTGCCCCTGGCGCGGCCGCCTTGCGATGCCTAGAGTTCGCTGATCTGCGCGAAGCGCTGCGACAGGAAGTCGATCAGTTCACGCACCGAAGGCAGCAGCCCGCGCCGTGACGGGAACACGGCGTGGATCACGCCGCCCCTGACCGACCAGTCCGGCAGGACTTTTACCAGCCGGCCATCGCGCAGCTGGTCGGTCATCATCATGACCGGCAGCTGCACGATGCCGGCACCGGCCACGGCCGCGGTGCGCAGCATGATCATGTCGTCGGTGACCAGGCGGGGCTTGTGGTGCAGCTCGGCGCTGGCGCCATCGGGGCCGTATAGCGACCAGGTGTGCGAGGGGCGCGGCGGCCCCAGGTCCAGCGTTGGCAGCGCGTTGAGGTCCGCGGGTGCCAGCAGCGGCCCATGGCCGGCCAGCAGCGCCGGGCTGGCCACGAAGCACCAGGCGCGCTCGGCCAGCACGCGCATCACCAGGTCGCTGTCTTCGAGTGGCGGCACGCGCACGCGGATGGCCAGGTCGATCCCCTCCGCCACCACGTCCACGCGCCGGTTGGTGGCTTCCAGGTGCACGATGACCTTGGGGTTGGCCGCCATGAAATCCGCAATCATGTCGCCCACCCGTGCGTGCAGCAGCGCCACCGGGCAGCTCATGCGCACCAGGCCGCTGGGTTCGGCGCGGGTTTGCTCGATCGCGCTCTCGGCCGCTTCGGCCTCCACCAGCATGGCCTTGCAATGGGCGTAGTACGTCTGCCCCAATTCTGTCACGGAGAAGCGCCGCGTCGAGCGCTGGATCAGGCGCACGCCCAGGCGTTCTTCCAGCATCGCCACGCGCCGGCTCAGCTTGGACTTGGGTATGCCGAGCACGCGCCCGGCGGGCGCAAAGCCCTGGTGATCGACTACCTGCGCGAAGTAATACAGGTCATTCAGGTCGGGATGCAAGCGGGCGGCTCCTGTCGTCCTGCCAGTAGGACGCTGAGGGCAGATTTTCCATCCTAGCGATGCGATCTGCCAAGACCTATGCTTTGGCCACACGGTCGGCTTGAGAATTGCCCGGAGTCGCCGGTTTCGCCAACCGCATAGGAGAAAGCCAAATGACCACACCCGCGAATTTCAACGGCAAGCGTCCGGTACTGGATCCCGCCGATACGGCCATGCTGCTGATCGACCACCAGAGTGGCCTGTTCCAGACCGTTGGCGACATGCCGATGCCTGAGCTGCGCGCCCGTGCGGCCGCGCTGGCCAAGATGGCGACGCTGTGCAAGCTGCCCGTGATCACGACGGCATCCGTGCCGCAAGGCCCGAACGGCCCGCTGATCCCGGAAATCCACGAAAACGCCCCCCATGCCAAATACGTCGCGCGCAAGGGCGAGATCAACGCCTGGGACAACCCCGACTTCGTCGCCGCGGTGCGTGAGACCGGCAAGAAGACCCTGATCATCGCCGGCACCATCACCAGCGTGTGCATGGCATTCCCGTCGATCAGCGCGGTGGCTGACGGCTACAAGGTGTTCGCGGTGATCGATGCGTCGGGCACGTATTCCAAGATGGCGCAGGAAATCACCCTGGCGCGCGTCGTCCAGGCCGGCGTGGTGCCGATGGATACCGCCGCCGTGGCCTCGGAGCTGCAGCAGAGCTGGAACCGTCCGGACGCGCAGGAATGGGCCGAGGTCTACACGCAGATCTTCCCGGCCTACCGCCTGCTGATTGAAAGCTATCTCAAGGCGCAGGACGTCGAGAAGAAGCACGAGGTGCTGGACTCCCAGCGCTGACGCCTTGCCGGTAACGCACGGCATACCCAGGGGTACGCGCGCGTGGCTCAAGCCAAGCGTGCGTACCTTTTTTGTTGACAGGAGCACACCATGAGCAAGCCCTACAAGCGCCTTGACAAGAGCCAGGCCGCCGTCCTGATGGTCGATCACCAGGCCGGCCTGCTGTCGCTGGTGCGGGATATCGAGCCCGACAAGTTCAAGAACAATGTGCTGGCACTGGCCGACCTGGCCAAGTACTTCAAGCTGCCGACCGTGCTGACCACCAGCTTCGAGGATGGTCCCAACGGACCGCTGGTGCCTGAGCTCAAGGCCATGTTCCCTGACGCGCCGTTCATTCCGCGCCCGGGCCAGATCAACGCCTGGGATAACGAGGACTTTGTTGCCGCGGTGCGTGCCACCGGCAAGAAGCAGCTGCTGATCGCCGGCGTGGTCACCGAAGTGTGCGTGGCCTTCCCGGCGTTGTCGGCGATCGAAGAGGGTTTCGAAGTCTTTGTCGTGACCGATGCCTCGGGCACCTTCAATGAAATCACGCGCGATTCGGCCTGGCAGCGGATGTCGGATGCTGGCGCGCAACTGATGACGTGGTTCGGTGTGGCTTGCGAACTGCACCGCGACTGGCGCAACGACATCGAGGGTCTGGGCACGCTGTTCTCGAACCATATTCCGGATTACCGGAATTTGATTACGGCGTACACGACGGTGAAGGGCAGCAAGTAAGCTACGTCCTTCAGCGCTGCCGGTTCGCTCCCTCTCCCGCAAGCGGGAGAGGGAGCGAACAACTGGCGGTTGACTTCTCTCAGGCCTCCTTCACAGTTCCTCGCACCGGCGCCGCAGCGACTTCCGCCTGCGCCGACGCCGACCTCCGGTGGTTGATCATCGACACCGCCCCCACTGCAATCACCGCCGGGATCGCCATCGCCATAAAGTTCTGCTGCAACGGCAACGACATCCCAACCAGCACGCCGATCACGATCGGTGCCAGGATGGCGCCGCTGCGTCCCACGCCGGACGCCCAGCCGATGCCGGTGCCGCGCACCGCCATCGGATAGAACTGGCCCGCATAGGCATAGGTGACGATCTGCGTGCCGATGGTGGAAGCACCTGCCAGGCCCACCACGACGAACAGCGCTGCGCTGGGCATCGGGTAGCCCAGCAGCGTGATCGACACTGCCGCCAGCGTGTACATGCCGATCAGCACATGCTTGATCGGCAAGCGGTCGGCCAGCCAGCCGCCGCCGATGGCGCCGAGCATGGCGCCGAAGTTCAGCACCAGCACGAAAGTCAGCGCCGAGCCCAGGCTGTAGCCTGCGCCGGCCATCAGCTTGGTCAGCCACGAGCTGAGCGCGTACACCATGAACAGGCACATGAAGAACGCCACCCAGAACATCACCGTGCTGAAGCCGCGGCCGTCCTGGAACAGGCGGCGGATCGGCGCGCTGCCGGCCTTGTCGTCCGCAGCCAGCGTAAAGACGTCGCCGGCTTGCGCGCGATGCGACGGCACCAGGCGCGATACCACGGATTGCAGAGCGTCGGTCTGGCCGGTGCGGAGCAGGTAGGGCATCGACTCCGGCAGCGAGCGCAGCACCAGCGGGACCAGCAGCACCGGCAGGCCGGCGGCGAGGAACACCGACTGCCAGCCATAGCTTTCGATCAGTCCCTTGCCCAGCAGCGCGGCCAGCATGCCGCCCACCGAATAACCGCTGAACATCAGCGTCACCAGCGTGCCGCGCAGCTTGCGCGGCGAGTACTCGGTCATCTGCGCCACCACGTTGGGCATCACGCCGCCGATGCCCAGGCCCGCCAGGAAGCGCGTGACGCTGAACGTCACCGGGTCGCTGGTAAAGCCCGCCGCCGCGGTGAAGACACTGAACAGCACGATGCAGATGGCGATGGCGCGCCTGCGGCCGATGCGGTCGGCCACGGTGCCGAGGAAGATCGCGCCGAACATCATGCCGAACAGCGCCGAGCTGACCATGAAGCCGGCGCTGGTTGCGGTCACGCCCATCTCTTTCATGATCGACGGCAGGGCGATGCCGGCCACGGCCAGGTCGTAGCCGTCGAAGATGATGATCAGCGCACACCAGAACAGGATGAGCGCATGGAAGCGGTTGAAGCGGGCCTCGTCGGCCAGCTTGTGGACATCGATCTGACGCATGGTTTGTCTCCGGTATGGTGGTATGACGGGGCGGGCGGCGTTGCCGCTCACGCCGCCGCGACGGCGCGCTCTGCGGCGGCCTTCAGTTCGCGTTCGCGCAGCATGAAGCGCTGGATCTTGCCGGTGGCGGTCTTGGGCAGCGTATCGACGAACTCGATCGCGCGCGGGTACTTGTAGGCCGCCAGCCGCTCCTTGACGAAGGCCTTCAGTTCGCCGTCGCCAAGCTGCGCGCCCGCCTTCAGCACCACGAAGGCCTTGGTCTTGACCAGTCCTTCATGGTCGGGTACGCCGATCACCGCGGCCTCCAGTACTGCCGGGTGCTGCACCAGCGTGGCCTCGACCTCGAACGGCGAAACGTAGATGCCGCTGACCTTGAGCATGTCGTCGCTGCGCCCGGCGTAGCTGTAGGTGCCATCCGGGTTGTGCACGTATTTGTCGCCGCTCTTGGTCCAGCCGCCGCGGAAGGTCTCGCGCGACTTCTCGCGGTTGGCCCAGTACATCAGCGCGGCGCTGGGGCCCTGGATATAGAGGTCGCCGATCTCGCCGTCGGGCACCGGGCGTCCTTCTTCGTCGCGCAGCTCGATGGCGTAGCCCGGCACCGGCCAGCCGGTGGTGCCGTAGCGCACCTGGCCGGGGCGGTTGGACAGGAAGATATGCAGCATCTCGGTGGAGCCGATGCCGTCGATGATCTCGCAGCCGAAATGCGCGGTGAAGCGCTGGCCGATATCGGCGGGCAGGGCCTCGCCGGCGGACGAGCACAGCCGCAGCGTGACCTCGGCGCGCTGCGGCAGCGCCGGCGAGGCGAGCATGCCGGCGTATCCTGTCGGCGCACCGAAGAACACCGTTGGCCGGTGTTGCAGCCAGCGGCGGAAGGTGGCCTCGGGTGTGGGCCGCTCGGCCATCAGCACCACGGTGGCGCCCACGCTGAGCGGGAAGCTGAGGCCGTTGCCCAGCCCGTAGGCGAAATACAGCTTGGCCGCAGAGAAGCAGACGTCCTGCTCCTGCAAGCCGAGCACCGGGCCTGCATAGAGCGCCGCGGTCCAGTACGGGTTGCCGTGGCTGTGCACCACGCCCTTGGGCTGGCCGGTCGAGCCGGACGAGTAGAGCCAGAAGCCGGGGTCGTCGCAACTGGTGGCGGCAGGCGCCTGCAACGGCGTTTGCGCGGCAAGCAGCGCATCCAGCGCCGTCATGCCATCGGGCAGAGGCTCATGCGCACGGGACACGAACACTTGCCCGACTTCATGCCCCGGACGGGCCAGCGCCTCCTGCAGCACGGGCAGCAGCGCGGCCGACACCAGCACAGCCTGCGCGCGGCTGTGCTGCAGCATATAGCTGTAGTCGTCGGCGGTCAGCAGCGTGTTGACGGCCACCGGGACGATGCCGGCGTACATCGCGCCCAGGAAGCAGACCGGCCAGTCGCTGCAGTCGTGCATCAGCAGCAGCACGCGTTCCTCGCGGCGGATGCCGGCGCCGAGCAGCGCCGCGGCCAGGCGCCGCACCTGCTGCGCCAGTTCGCCGTAGGTGAGCTGGCCCTCGTCATCGATATAGGCGACCTTGCCGGCGCGCCCGGCATTGCAGCCGAGCAGGTGCCCGGCAAAGTTGAAGGACGTGCCGGGTGGCCGGACGGGTGGTTCTGCGGGCGTGGCGGTCATGGGTGTCTCCCCGTTGCTGGTGTACGGTGTGCCGCGCGCCGCCATGCGGACGTGGCGGCGCGGTGAAGCGGGTTGGCTTGAACGGTCAGGCGAGTTCGTCGAGCACCGCGGTACTGGCCTGAATGGCGCTGCGCCGGTGATAGAAGTGCAGGGCGCGCAGTCCGCCCAGTTCCTCGCCGCCGCCGGCGCGGCCGGGGCCGCCATGCAGCGATTGCGGCATGACGTTGCCGTGGCCGGTGTGCAGCTGCGCCACGTCGGGCGAGATCACATGCACGCGGCCATGGCTGTCGGCCAGCTCGACGGCGGCCGCACCGAGCGCGGCCGCGTCGCTGCCATAGAGCGATGCCACCAGCGAGCCCTGTCCACGGCGCACGAGTGCCAGTGCGTGGGCGGTATCCCGATAGGGCAGCAGCGTGGCCACCGGCCCGAACACTTCGGTGTCGTGCACCGCGGCGGCGGCGTCCGCATCGGTCACGCCCAGCAGCGTCGGGCCGATGCAGCAGGCCACGGCCGGATCGGCATCGACCAGCGCCTGCTGCGTGCCGTCATGCAGCACCTGTGCGTGCTTGCGCAGGGTTGCCAGCCGGTCTTGCACGGCGTTGAACTGCGCACGGCTGACCAGCGCACCCATGCGCACCGTATCGTTGCGCGGGTTGCCCACGGTCACTTTCGACAGCCGTGCGCCGATCGCCTCGGCGGCCAGGCCATACAGCGCTTCAGGCACGAACACGCGCCGGATCGCGGTGCATTTCTGGCCGGACTTGACCGTCATCTCGCGCACGACTTCCTTCGCCAGCAGGTCGAAGGCGGCGGTATCGGGGCCGTCCTGCGGCAGCAGCACGGCGGAATTGATGCTGTCCGCTTCGATATTCACGCGAACAGAGCGTTGCGCGATGGCGGGATGCGAGCGGATCACCGCGGCCGTATCGGCCGAACCGGTGAACGACACCACGTCAAAGGGCTGCAACTGGTCCAGCAGGCCGGCCGAGCTGCCGCACACCACCGACAACGCGCCGGCCGGCAGCGCCCCGGCCTCGACCACGTCGCGCACCATGCGCTGGGTCAGCCAGGCGGTGGCGGTAGCGGGTTTGACGATCACCGGCACGCCGGCCAGCAATGCCGGCGCCGCCTTTTCCCACAATCCCCAGCTCGGGAAGTTGAAGGCATTGATAAACAGCGCCACGCCGCGCGTCGGTACCAGCACGTGCTGCGACTGGAACAACGGGTCCTTGCCCAGCCGCACGGCCTCGCCATCCGGCAGGTAGTGCCGGTCGCCGAGCGCATCGCCCAGCCTGGCGTAGGTGCCCAGCGTGAAGATGCCGCCGTCGATGTCGACCGCGGAGTCGTTCCTGACGGTGCCGCTGTTGGCCGTGGCGATGTCGTAATAGGCATCGCGATTGGCCTGCAGCACCTTGACGATGTCAGCCAGCAGCGCGGCACGCTGGCGATAGGTCAGCGCGCGCAGGGCCGCGCCGCCCTGTTCGCGGGCAAAGGCGAAGCCGGCAGCGAGGTCCAGCCCGGTGGCGTCAACGCGCACCAGTTCGTCGCCCAGCACCGGATCGAACAAGGGCGTGCCGGCACCGCTGCCGGCCTGCCACTTGCCGCCGAGGTAGTTGGATAGCAATTCAGTCATCGGGAATCTCAGCGCGTGAAGTCGATGCGGCCTTCCGGCAGCAGGTAGAGCACCAGCGCGCGGCCGTTGCTGACGGTGGGGCGGTGGGCGCTGCCCGGCGGGCATACCAGCCAGCCGGCGGGGCGGCCGTCGAACTGCGCGTCGCCCTCGAGCGGCATGATCAGGTCGATCTCGCCGTTGGGATGGGTGTGATGCGGGCCGGCAATGTCCTGCATCTCGACCACGTCGACGGAAAAGCCGTGCAGGTCGTCGGCCGGCTTGAAGATGCGGCCGTAGCGGATGCCGCCGCCTTCGCGGTCGCACAGCCAGCCTTCGGCCACGCCGGCCTGGCAGGCGTCCTTAAGTTGCTGGTAGGTGGGGCTGCCGGCGCCGTGCTCGGCATTGAGCCAGGCATCGAGTGCGGCATCCAGCGGACGGCCTGCCAGTTGCGCGGTGAACTGCGCGATCTGGCTGCGGAATTCTGTGGGGGACATAGTGGGGGGCTCCGTCTGGTTCGCCAGTTGCCATCACTGGCTTCATGCATTATTGTGCATGTATGAAAAATAGAGCCGCGCCGAAATCATGTCAAGCACTATATTGCATGAATCTGGGTTAACCCCGGAAGTTGACCTGCATCATGATTCAGATGCACGTGCTGCCAACGGCAATGACAAGAACCCGTTTCTGGTCGCGCTGGGCGAGCGTGTGCGCGAGTTGCGCGCCTGCCGCGGCCTGACCCGAAAGGCCGCCGCGCAGGCCGCCGGCGTGTCGGAGCGGCACCTGGCTAACCTGGAATACGGCAGCGGCAACGCTTCCATCCTGGTGCTGCAGCACATTGCCGATGCGCTGCAGTGCTCGCTGGCCGGGCTGCTGGGCGACATCACCACGTCGTCGCCTGAATGGATCCTGTTGCGCGAACTGCTGGAGCACCGCGACGAAGCCACGCTGCGGCGCGTGCGCATTGCCGTGGGCGAGATGCTCGGCACGGGTGGCGAGAATGCCGGCCAGGCTGCGCGCAGCCCGCGTGTGGCGCTGATCGGGCTGCGCGGCGCCGGCAAGAGCACGCTGGGCGGGATGCTGGCCGAAGACCTCGACTTCCCCTTTATTGAGCTGAGCCGCGAGATCGAGAAGTTTGCCGGCTGCAGCATCTCGGAGATCCAGGGCCTGTATGGCATGAACGCCTATCGCCGCTACGAGCGGCGCGCGCTGGAAGAAGCCATCCAGATCTATCCCGAGGCCGTGATCGCCACGCCCGGCGGCCTGGTCTCTGATCCGGCCACCTTCAACCTGTTGCTGGCCCACTGCACCACAGTCTGGCTGCAGGCGGAGCCGGAAGACCATATGGAGCGGGTGCGCGAGCAGGGCGACTTCCGCCCGATGGCGGCCAGCAAGGAGGCGATGGAGGACCTGCGCCATATCCTGGCCGGGCGCGCGGCCTTCTATTCCAAGGCGGAGTTCTCGCTGGACACCAGCGCTCAGCCGCTGGAACCCACATTTGCCGCGCTGCGCGAGCTGGTACGCCAGGCCTTGCGCATGCCGTTGTGACGGCAGGGGCGCAATAACCCGGCATCAGGAGCGGTGACCCGCATCTCTTGAAAGATCTGCACAATAGTGCTTGCAGGAAATCTGATTGATGAACTATAGTTCGTGTTATCAGATTCCTGTTCATGCATGATAGTGCAGTTTCGCAGAGGAGACACCGCCGTGACCACCGCCCCCCGCGTCGATTACCAGACCGCCCCCGCCCAATACAAACACCTGAAGCTGACGTTCGACGGCCCCGTCGCCACGCTGGCGGTGGACATCGACGAGAACGCCGGCCTGCGCCCCGGCTACAAGCTCAAGCTCAACAGCTATGACCTCGGCGTCGACATCGAACTGAACGACGCGCTCAACCGCGTCCGCTTCGAGCACCCGGAAGTGCGCACCGTGGTCGTCACCAGCGGCAAGGACAAGGTGTTCTGCTCCGGCGCCAATATCTTCATGCTGGGCGTCAGCAGCCATGCGTGGAAGGTCAACTTCTGCAAGTTCACCAACGAGACCCGCAACGGCATCGAGGACTCGTCGCAGCACAGCGGCCTGAAGTTCCTGGCCGCGGTCAACGGCGCGTGCGCCGGCGGCGGCTATGAACTGGCGCTGGCCTGCGACGAGATCCTGCTGGTGGACGACCGCTCGTCGGCCGTGAGCCTGCCGGAAGTGCCGCTGCTGGGCGTGCTGCCGGGCACCGGCGGCCTGACCCGCGTGACCGACAAGCGCCATGTGCGCCATGACCTCGCCGATATCTTCTGCACCACCACCGAAGGGGTGCGCGGCCAGCGTGCCAAGGACTGGCGCCTGGTCGACGATATCGCCAAGCCCGCCGTGTTCGCGCAGAAGGTGCAGGAGCGCGCGCTGGCGCTGGCCGCGCAGAGCGATCGTCCGGCCGATGCGCAGGGCGTGGCGCTCGAGCCGATCGAGCGGACGATCGAAGCGGATGCGCTGCGCTATATGCATGTGACGGTCGAGATCGATCGCGCCGGCCGTACCGCGACCTTTACCGTGAAGGCACCCGTCGGTGCGCAACCGCAAAGCATCGAGGAGATCGTCGCCGCCGGCGCCGCCTGGTACCCGCTGCAACTGGCACGCGAACTGGAAGACGCGATCCTGTCGATGCGCACCAATGAACTGGACATCGGCACCTGGCTGATCAAGACCAGCGGCGACGCCGCCGCGGTGCTGGCCACCGACGCCGCGCTGCTGGCGCACAAGGACCACTGGCTGGTGCGCGAGACCATCGGCCTGCTGCGCCGCACGCTGAGCCGCCTGGATGTGTCGTCGCGCAGCCTGTTCGCGCTGATCGAGCCGCAATCGTGCTTTGCCGGCACCTTCCTGGAACTGGCGCTGGCCTGCGACCGCAGCTACCACCTGGCGCTGCCGGACGACGAGGAGCGCGCGCCGAAGATCACCGTGGCGGAAGTCAATTTCGGCCTGTACCCGATGGCCACCGGCCAGAGCCGGCTGGGCCGCCGCTTCTACGACGAGCAGCCCGCGCTGGACGCGGTGCGCGCCAAGGCCGGCCAGCCGCTGGATGCCGATGCCGCGTATGCGCTGGGCCTGGTCACCGCCAACCCCGACGACATCGACTGGACCGACGAAGTGCGCATCGCGCTGGAAGAGCGCGTGGCGATGTCGCCCGATGCGCTCACCGGTATGGAAGCCAACCTGCGCTTCAACGGCCAGGAAAACATGTTCACCCGCATCTTTGGCCGCCTGACCGCATGGCAGAACTGGATCTTCCAGCGCCCCAACGCGGTGGGCGACAAGGGTGCGCTCAAGGTCTACGGCAAGGGCGACAAAGCCGCCTTCGACTGGAACCGCGTCTGATCCAGCCTTACACGACAACCGAATCGTCCCCTGAAGGAGACCACAATGTCCGGCATCAACTACAGCGACAAGATCCCCAACAACGTCAACCTGAGCGAAGACCGCACCCTGCAGCGTGCGCTCGAGCAATGGCAGCCCAACTACCTGAGCTGGTGGAACGACATGGGGCCGGAAGGCTCGCACAGCCATGACATTTATCTGCGCACCGCGATCAGCGTCGATCCGCAGGGCTGGGCTCACTTCGGCCACGTCAAGATGCCGGACTACCGCTGGGGCATCTTCCTGAACCCGGCCGAGGCCAACCGCAAGATCCATTTCGGCGACCACAAGGGCGAAGACGCCTGGCAGGACGTGCCCGGCGAATACCGCGCCAACCTGCGCCGCATCATCGTGACGCAGGGCGATACCGAACCGGCGTCGGTCGAGCAGCAGCGCCACCTGGGCCTCACCGCCCCCAGCATGTACGACCTGCGCAACCTGTTCCAGGTCAACGTGGAAGAGGGCCGCCACCTGTGGGCGATGGTCTACCTGCTGCACAAGTACTTCGGCCGCGACGGCCGCGAGGAGGGCGAGGCCCTGCTGGAGCGCCGCAGCGGCCAGCAGGACAATCCCCGCATCCTGCAGGCGTTCAATGAACAGACCCCGGACTGGCTGTCGTTCTTCATGTTCACCTACTTCACCGACCGCGACGGCAAGTTCCAGCTGTGCGCGCTCGCGGAAAGCGCCTTCGATCCGCTGGCGCGCACCACCAAGTTCATGCTGACCGAAGAAGCGCACCACATGTTCGTGGGCGAGTCCGGCGTGTCGCGCGTGATCCAGCGCACCTGCCAGGTGATGAACGAACTCAAGACCGACGATCCCGCCAAGCTGCGCGCGGCCGGCGTGATCGACCTGCCGACGCTGCAGCGCTACCTGAACTTCCACTACAGCGTCACCATCGACCTGTTCGGCGCCGATGAGTCGAGCAACGCCGCCACCTTCTACAGCACCGGCCTCAAGGGCCGCTACGAAGAAGGCAAGCGCATGGACGACCACGTGCTCAAGGGTCAGACCTACCGCATTCTGCAGGCGCAGAACGGCCAGCTGACCGAGAAGGAAGTGCCGATGCTCAACGCGCTCAACGAAGTGCTGCGCGACGACTACATCAAGGACAGCATGGGCGGTGTGGAGCGCTGGAACAAGGTCATCGAGAAGGCCGGCATCCCGTTCCGCCTGAAGGTGCCGCACAAGGCCTTCCACCGCAATATCGGCGCGCTGGCGGGTGTCAAGGTATCGCCGGACGGCCGCGTGATCTCCGACGCCGAATGGCGCGACTTCCGCGACCAGTGGCTGCCCAGTGAAGGCGACCGCGCCTTTGTCGCCAGCCTGATGGGCCGCGTGGTCGAGCCGGGCAAGTTCGCCAACTGGATCGCGCCGCCGGTGATGGGTATCAACCGCCAGCCGGTGGATTTCGAGTACGTGCGGTTCAACTGAGCCACGGCCTTACCCATTGCTCCCTGTTTGCTCCCCTCTCCCGCTTGCGGGAGAGGGGCCGGGGGAGAGGGCAGGCGCGTCCATAAAGCGCCGCTGCAACAACGACCCTCACCCCGAAACGCCCCTGATCCTGTGGAGACCGCCATGGACATGGCAGAAATTCAAGTCATCAAGCAGCACCTGATCGATCCCGAGATCTGCATCCGCTGCAACACCTGCGAAGCGACCTGCCCGGTGGGCGCGATCACGCACGACTCGCGCAACTACGTGGTCGATGCCGACAAGTGCAACCTGTGCATGGCCTGCATTTCCCCGTGCCCGACCGGCTCGATCGACAACTGGCGCGCCATGCCGAAGCTGCGCGCCTACAGCATCGAAGAGCAACTCAGCTGGGACACGCTGCCGGAAGAGCTGACGCCCGAGCAACTGGCCGACCTGGCGCCCGGCGCCGAGCTGCAGACCGCCGCGCCGGAGATTCCCGCCGCGTCGCCGCTGGCCGGCACCGGCGAAGACGCCGTCAACAGCGCCCGCTACGGCGCCACCGTGCCGCCGTGGTCCGCCGCGCATGCCTACACCAACCTGTATGGCGCCAAGTCCGCCAACAAGACCATCACTGCTACCGTGACCGGCAATGTACGCGTGACCGAAGTGGGGCGCGAGTACGACACGCACCACATCGTGCTGGACTTTGGCGCGACCCCGTTCCCGGTGCTGGAAGGCCAGTCCATCGGCATCGTGCCACCGGGCACCGACGCCGGCGGCCGCCCGCACCATGCCCGCCAGTACTCGATCGCCAGCCCGCGCAACGGCGAGCGTCCCGGTTACAACAACCTGTCGCTGACCATCAAGCGCGTGCTGCAGGACCATGACGGCAACCCGGTGCGCGGCGTGGCCTCCAACTACATGTGCGACCTGAAGGTTGGCGACAAGGTGGAGGTGATCGGCCCGTTCGGCGCCAGCTTCCTGATGCCGAACCACCCGCGCTCCAACATCGTGATGATCTGCACCGGCACCGGCAGCGCGCCGATGCGGGCCATGACCGAATGGCGCCGGCGCTTGCGCAAGGCTGGCAAGTTCGACGGCGGCAAGCTGATGCTGTTTTTCGGGGCGCGCACGCAGGAGGAACTGCCGTATTTCGGCCCGCTACAGAACCTGCCCAAGGATTTCATCGACATCAACCTGGCGTTCTCGCGCACGGCGGGGCAGCCGAAGCGCTACGTGCAGGACCTGATGCGCGAGCGCGCGGCGGACCTGGCAGCGTTGCTGGCGGGTCCCGATACCTGCTTCTATGTGTGCGGGCTAAAGAGCATGGAAGAGGGCGTGGTGCTGGCGCTCAGGGACGTCGCGCAGCAGGCGGGGCTGCAATGGGAGGCGCTGGCTGAAGGGTTGAAGCGGGAAGGGCGGCTGCATCTGGAAACGTACTAGATGCAGCCGCGGGCGCGAACCCCTCAATCCGTATCCTGCTGCGCCTTGTGTTTCGATGCCATCTTGTCCTGCTGCGCCGGCGGCACGTTGTCGTAGTGGCTGAACTGGATGGTATAGCTGCCGTGGCCGCCGGTGATGCTGTTCAGCCGTGACTGGTAGTCGTTGAGCTCGGACAGCGGCACCTGGCCGGCCACCACCACGGCGTTGCCGACCGCGGTGCGCGTGCCGTGGACCTGGCCGCGCTTGGTTGAGAGGTCGCCGATGATGTCGCCCATGGCTGTGCCCGGCGCCGTCACCTCGATGTCGACGATCGGTTCCAGCACGCTGGGCCTGGCCTTGAGCACCGCGTCGATAAAGGCCTTGCGCCCGGCGGTCGCGAACGCGACTTCCTTGGAATCGACCGGATGGCTCTTGCCGTCATACACGGTCACGCGCACGTCCTGCATCGGGAAGCCCGCCAGCGGGCCGCTGTCCAGCACCTGGCGGATGCCTTTTTCCACGGCGGGAATGAACTGGCCGGGAATCGCGCCGCCTTTGACCGCATCGACAAAGTCGAAGCCCTCGCCGCGCGCCAGCGGCTCCACGCGCAGCATCACTTCACCGAACTGCCCGGCGCCGCCGGTCTGCTTCTTGTGCCGGTGATGGCCCTCGGCCTTGCCGCCGATGGTTTCGCGATAGGCAATCTTGGGCGGGCGCGTCACCACCTCCAGCTTGTATTGCTCGGTCAGCCGCTCCAGCGCGCAGCGCAGATGGAATTCGCCCAGGCCGAACACCACGGTCTCATTGGTGCCAACCGGATGCTCGACGCGCAGGCACGGGTCTTCCGCGCTGAGCTTGTGCAGCACTTCGGCCAGGCGCTGCTCGTTGCCGCGCCGCGCCGGTTCGATCGCCAGCCCGTAGATGGGAGTTGGGAACTCCAGCGGCGTCAGGTGGATATTGCCGTCCTCGGTGGCGTCGTGCAGCACGGCATCGAAGCCCAGTTCGTCGACCTTGGCCACCGCGCAGATATCGCCCGGGCCGGCCCGCGGGATCTCCTGGGTCTCCTTGCCCTGCAGCCGCAGCAGGTGCGCCACCTTGAACGGCTGGCGCCCGTCGCCGATATAGAGCTGGCTGTCGCGCGTGACCGTGCCCTGGTGGATGCGGAACACCGCCAGCTTGCCGACATAGGGGTCGATCACCACCTTGAAGACATGGGCCAGCACGTGCTTGTCAGGCACGGGCTCGGCGCGCACGGCCTTGCGGTGTTCGCTGCCATCGCCCGTATCGCGATAGAACAGCGGCGGATTGCCTTCAGTCGGGTTGGGCAGCAGTTGCACGAACACGTCGAGCAGTTCCGTGATGCCGGCGCCGGTGGCGGCCGAGGTAAAGCAGATCGGCACCAGGTGGCCTTCGCGCAGCGCGCGCTCGAATGGCGCGTGCAGCTGCTCCGGCGTGATCGCCTCGCCTTGTTCCAGGTACAGCTCCATCAGTTCGGGATCGATCTCGATCACCTGGTCGATCAGCGCATCGTGGGCGGCGGGAACAGATAAAAAATCCGACTCGCCGGCCGGATTGAAGAAGCAGTCCACCACCTGGCTGCCGTTGCCGGCAGGCAGGTTGATCGGCAGGCATTCCTTGCCAAAGGCCTCCTGGATGTCCGCAAGCAGCGCGGGCAGGTCGACCTTGTCGCCGTCGATGCCGTTGACGATGATCATCCGGCACAGCTGGCGCGCCTGCGCCCACGCCATCGCGCGGCGCGTGGTCATCTCGATGCCGGTCTGGGCATTGATGACGATGGCGGCGGTTTCCACCGCCGCCAGCGCGCTGATGGCGAGGCCGGAGAAGTCGGGATAACCGGGGGTGTCAAGCAGGTAGATGCGGGTGTCGCGGTAGTGCAGGTGGGCGGCGGCGGTGGTGAGCGAGCGTTTGTACTTGCGCTCGAGCGGGTCGCTGTCGCACACCGTGGAACCGCGTTCGACGCTGCCGGGCGTGTGCAGGGCACCGCCCTTGTGCAACAGCGCTTCGACCAGCGAGGTCTTGCCGCACCCCGCGTGCCCTAGCAAGGCGACGGTGCGGATGGCATCGGGACTATCGTGCATGGTGGCTCTCGTCCGGCAATGGCTGTCCGGGAATTATTGGCGAAATTCGCCGGAAGCGACATACGCGGATGCCCGACTCGGTGCATTGCCTGACGCAAGATGGCCCGCAAGTGGCGAGGCCGGCGCTCGGTCGGCCTCGTTTCGCGTGTCGCACGGCATGCCCGCATTGCAGCAAACCGTGCGGTGGTGCGCTGCAGCAAGATCAGCGGCGCACGTCGTCGTGGTCGGTCGACACCGCCAGCGCCTGCCACGCGGCCAGTTCGCTTTCCACCTTGCGGTTCTTCTCGGTGATGCGGTAGACCGTGTCCGAGCCCAGCGGCAGCCGCACTGGCGGGGTTTCGCTGTCGGCCAGGGTCAGCAGGGCTGCCGCCAGCTTGGCCGGGTCGCCGGGCTGCTGGTGGTTGGCCGAAGCCATGTGCTCGCGCATTGCCCCGACCGTATCGGCATATGCGGCGATCTCGGTGCGCACGCGCACCAGCGAGCTGGCATCGAGGAAGTCGGTGCGGAAGAAGCCCGGCTCGACCACGGTGGCGCGGATGCCCAGCGGCGACAGTTCCGCATCGAGCGCTTCGGTCAGGCCCTCCACCGCGAACTTGGTGGCGCCATAGACGCCCCAGCCGGGATACGCGGCGTAGCCACCGATCGACGAAATGTTGAGGATGCGGCCGCTGCGCTGACGGCGCATCTGCGGCAGCACCGCACGCGTCACGGTCAGCACGCCGAACACGTTGGTGGCGAACTGCTGCTCGACTTCCTCTGCGGAGGCCTCTTCGACCGCGCCGAGCAGGCCGTAGCCGGCGTTGTTGACCAGCACGTCGATGCGGCCGAAGCGGGCCACGGCGGCCTCGGCGGCGGCGATGGCCTGCGCTTCGTTGGTGACGTCCAGCGCCACGCCCACCAGGTTATCGTGCTCGCCCAGTGCGGCGGTGATGGTTTCCGGGCGGCGCGCGGTGGCGACGACCCGGTCGCCGCGTGCCAGCGCGGCACGGGTCAGTTCCAGGCCGAAGCCGCGCGAAGCGCCGGTGATGAACCAGACCTTGCTGGCAGCGTTGATGGCGGTGTTGGTGGTGTTGGCGGACATGGTGAATCTCCTTTCAGGGTGCTCGGTTTGACTGCGATGTCTGATGGCGGGGGCCACGGAGACAAATTTAGGCAGGCAACGCCCACAACACTAGGCGGTGCAATCGCGTTTCAATGACAACTATTAGTTTTGAATGGAAGTCCGGCGCGTCGATTGAGAAAGCCTCAACCGTATGGCAGACTCCCCGGCATGGACAAACTGCCCCCACTGAACGCGTTGCGCGCCTTCGAGGCCGCCGCCCGGCACCTCAGCATCACCACGGCCGCCGAGGAGCTGCATGTCACCCCCGGCGCCGTCAGCCGCCAGATCCGCGCGCTGGAGGACGGGCTGGGCGTGCAGCTGCTGCATCGCGGCCACCGCCAGATCTCGCTCACGCGCACCGGCGAGGACTACTACCGCGCCGTGACCAGGGCGATGGACGACCTGCGCGAGGCCACGCGGCGATTGAGCAAGCGCGCCAAGCGCAAGCAGCTGAAGGTGCGCGCCTACACCACCTTTGCCATGCGCTGGCTGATCCCGCGGCTGTCGAGCTTCCATGCCGCCAATCCCGGCATCGAGGTGCTGCTGACGGCGTCGCTCGATCCGGTCGACTTCCGCAAGGAAGACATCGACGGCGCGATCAGGCTGGGTGACGGCAAGTGGAGCGGCGTGAATACCTACCGGCTGGTGTCGAACATCCTGGTGCCGGTATGCAGCCCGGGGCTGCTGGAGGGCGGGCCGAAGGTGAAGAAGCCCGCCGACCTGCAGCACCAGACCCTGCTGCACTCGATCGCGCGGCCCGACGATTGGGCCCACTGGCTCAAGGCCGCGCGCGCCGACAAGGAGGTCGATGCGCGCAGCGGCATGACCTTCCAGAGCTCGGCCATGGCCTATGCGGCCGCGGCAGAAGGGCAGGGCTTCGCGATCGCGCAGCGCTTCCTGGTGGCGGCGGATCTCGACGCCGGCCGGCTGGTGGCGCCATTCCGCCAGACTATGGACATGGGCGACTTCACCTACTACCTGCTGACGCCTGCCGATCGCAAGGAGAGCCCGAGCATGGCAGTGTTCCGGCAATGGCTGCTGGCGCAGTTTGACACTCAGGGTTGAGCGCGCTCACGATGCCGCCGCGACCACGTGTCGCTTTTCCTCGATATCGCCGCAGTGGATAGCGCCCCGAGACGACAGCGCGGCGATTTCGTCGCGGCTGTAGCCAAGCTCGCCCAGCACCGCCTGCGTATGCTGTCCGCAAGCTGGTGCCGGCCGCGATGGCAACGCGTTCTCCTGAGCGCTGTTGATCGGGAATCCCGGCATGCGGATCTCGCCCAGCGTGTCGTGCCGGACGCGCTGCACCATGCGGTTGGCGGCCACCTGCGGATGCGCCATGACGTCCTCGTAGGTCGCCACGGGGGCGCACAGAATGTCGGCGTCCTGGAGCAACGCCAGCCATGTGTCGGTCGCGCGGGTGACGAAGGCACTGGTCAGCACCTCCACCATTGCCGCGCGATTGACCACGCGCAGCGGTGAAGTCGCAAAGCGCGGATCGTCGGCCAGTTCGGGCCGGCCCAGCACATCGCACAACCGGCGCCAGCGCTCGGGCATATAGGCGGCCACCATGACCCAGCCATCGGCGGTGCGGAAGGCCTGGTTGGGCGCTGAGTAGGGCGCCGCGCTGCCCACACGTTCCGGCAGTTGCCCGTCGGCGCAGTAGCTGGTGATGGACGACTGCTGCAGCGCCAGCGCCGCATTGAGCAGGTTGACGTCGAGATGGCCGCCCAGGCCGTCGCGGGCCCGCTGCGCGAGCTTCGCCAACACGCCCACGGAGGCCACGTAGCCGGTCATCACGTCGACGACCGGCGCCTGCACCTTGCACGGCTCGCCGTCGGGCAGGCCGATCAGGCTCATCAGGCCGGAATCCGCCTGCATGATGCCGTCGACGCCGGCGCGGCTCGCATATGGTCCCTCCTGCCCGTAGGCGGAGATCGAGCAGTAGATCAGCGCGGGGTGTTCGTCCGCCAGTTGCGCATGGCCAAGGCCGAGGCGTTCCATCACGCCGGGCCGCATGCTTTCCACCACGATGTCGGCACCCACGATCAGGCGGCGGGCCACGGCCACGCCGTCGGCGGACTTCAGGTCGATCGCCACGCCCAGCTTGTTGCGGTTGAAGCCGTGAAACAGCGCGCTGTCGTCGCCGAGCCAGCCGGGCCCCAGCCCGCGGCCCATCTCACCGCCCGGCGGCTCCACCTTGATGACCCTCGCGCCCATGTCGGCCAGCAGCATGGTGCAGGTCGGCCCGGCGCCGATCTGCGTGAAATCGATGACGGTCAGGCCGTCCAGTGCGTCGCGCAACATGTCATGCCTCCGGTAGGGTGCGGGATCGTTTGAACGTGCCTTGCGCGGTCGCCACCAGCACGCCGGCATCGGTGGTCAGCTCCGCCGAGGCGAAGTACAGGCTCTTGCCGGCGCGGGTGAGTTGCGCCGTGGCGCGCAGCCGGCCCGTGCTGGCCTTGCTGAGATAGCTGATCGTCAGCATGACGGTGACCGCGTGGCCGAGCGTGCCGTCCGGGCCGGCGGGCAACCCGGCGTAGCCGCAGGCGGCGTCGAGCAGCGTGGCGGTGACGCCGCCCTGCACGCTGCCCTGCCGGTTCAGGTGGCGTGGCTCGAGGTCGAGCTCGAAGGTGCAGCGGCCGTCGCCGACGCTGGCCAGGCGGATGCCGAGGTAGTCCAGCAGCGGGTTGTCGGTTGACGGCACCGTGGCGGGATGCATGTTCATAAGGCCACCTTGATGCCGTTGTCCTGGATCAGCCGCTGCCAGCGCGCCATTTCCTTGCCGATATAGGTCTTCAGCTCGGCCGGCGACGACGCCTGCGGCTCGAAGCCTTGCTTTGCCATCTGCTCGGCGATGTCAGGCGATTTCAGCGCGGCCACCAGTGCGGCGTTGAGCTTGTCGACCACTGGCTTCGGCGTCTGCGCCGGCGCCAGCAGGCTGTACCACAGCTCGGCGTCGTAGCCGGCGATGCCTGCTTCCGCAAAGGTCGGCAGGTCGGGCATGAGCGCGGTGCGCTTCTTGCCGGCGATGCCCAGCGCGCGCAGTTTGCCGGCGCGCACATACTGGATCGCCGAAGCAAAGGTCGCGAACGAGATCTGCACTTGCCCGCCCATCAGATCGGTGATCGACGGCCCGGTGCCGCGATAGGGCACGTGCAGCAGTTCGGTCTTGTTGAGCCTGGCAAAGACTTCACCGGCCAGGTGCTGGGGCGTGCCGTTGCCCGGGCTGCTATAGCTGAGCTTGCCGGGATTGGCGCGGGTGTACTGGATAAAATCCTGCAGCGTGCGGAACGGCTGGTCGGGGTTGGCGACCAGCATGATCGGCACTGACGCGATCCGCCCCACCGGCTCGAAGTCGCGTTCGATGCTGAACGGAATCTTCGTGCCGAGAAACGGGTTCATCGTCACCTGGCTGGATGCGATCACCAGCGTATAGCCGTCCGGCGCCGCGTGGGCGACATAGTCGGCGCCGAGATTGCCGCCCGCGCCGGGCTTGTTCTCGATCACGACGGTCTGGCCCAGCAGCTTGCCCATCTTCGGCGCGATCAGCCGCGCGAGGATATCGTTGCCGCCGCCGGGGGCGAACGGCACCACCAGCGTAATCGGTTTTTGCCTGGGGAAGGGCGCCTGCGCGGCGGCGCCCAGCGCCGTGGCTGCCAGCATGCCGGCCAGCGCCACGCGTGCGAATCGGGTAATGCGGGTCATGGTCTGTCTCCTGTCTGTCTGTTTGCGAACGCTTAGCGCCCGGTGTAGCGGGGCTCGCGCTTCTCGGCGAAGGCCTGCCGGCCTTCGGTGCGGTCCGCGGTATCGCGCAGCACGCCCCAGTAGAGTTCGGTCAGTTGCTGGGCGTCGGCTTCGCTGAGGTGGCTGGTCTGGCGCGACAGCTTCTTGACGGCCTGCACCGCCAGCGGCGCATTGGCGGCGATGCGGGTCGCGATCGCCAGCGCACGGTCGAGCAGCGTGGCAGGCGCCACCGTCTCGGTGACCAGCCCGATGCGCGCGGCCTGCGCCGCGTCGATTCGCTCGCCGGTCAGCACCATCTGCATCGCATGCGCCGCCGGCACGGCCTTCAGCAGGCGATGCAGGCCCGAGACAGCGGGGATTGACCCGACCGCGGCTTCGGGCAGGCCGAAGCTCGCTTGTTCTGACGCGATCCGCGCATCGCATTGCAGCGCTATCTCAAGCCCCGCTCCAAGGCAATGGCCGTTGACCGCCGCGATCAGCGGCTTGAACAGGCCCAGGTCGGTCAGGTCCATCAGCCGGATATAGAGCCCCAGGTCGGCGGCCTGCTCCGGCGCGCGGAACAGTGCTTCCGGATAGGTCGCGGGCGAGCTGCGCGTGCCTTTCAGGTCGGCGCCCGCGCAGAAGGCGCGCGTGCCGGCGCCGGTCAGCACCGCCACGCGCAGGTCGTCGCGGTCGCGCACTTCGATGAGGTGCGCGCGCAGTTCGCGCAGCGCGGCCACGTCCAGCGCATTGAGGGCATCGGGCCGGTCGATCGTTAGCACGGCGACCGCGCCTTCGGTGTGGAGTCGTACGGTCATGGCTTGCCTCCTTACACGCTTGGCGACGACAGGCTGCGGCCGCCACAGACATAGAGCACCTGCCCGGTCACGTAGGACGACTGCGGGTCGAGGAAGAAGCTGACCGCGTTGGCGATATCGTCGGCGGTGCCGATGCGCTGCACCGGGACCGACTTCTGCAGCCGGGCCTGCACGTCGGGCGCGAAGCCGCGGAACAGCGGGGTATCGACGATGCCCGGCGCCACTGCATTGACGGTGATGCCCTTGCTCGCAAACTCGATCGCCAGCGAGCGCGTCAGGCTGACTACGCCGCCCTTGGCCGCGGAGTAGTTAGCCTGTCCGAATCCGCCCAGCCACGCCCGCGACGAGATATTGACCACGCGCCCGTAGCCGCGCTCGACCATGCCGGGCAGCGCCGCGCGGCAGCACAGGAACTGCGAGCGCAGGTTGGTATCGATGACCAGGTCCCAGTCGTCGTCGGTCATCTTCAGGAAGCGCATGTCGCGCACGGCGCCGGCGTTGTTGACCAGGTAGTCGACGCGGCCAGTGCGCGCCTGGATTTGCGCGAAGGCATCGTTGACCGCGGCCGAGTCGGTCAGGTCGGCACTGGCGCCAAAGGCGTTGAAGCCCTCGGCAACCAGCGCACCGACGGCGGTATCGAGCGCGGCGGCGTCGCGGTCGAGCAGGGCCACGGCCAGCCCCTGGCGGGCCAGTTGCGTGGCGATGCCCAGGCCGATGCCGCGCGCTGCGCCGGTGACCACCGCCACATGGGAAGGATCGAAGCGTTGCGTGCCCATCTCAGACTCCCAGCAGGTGGACGGAAGAAGCGGCGTGGTCCACGCCCGCGATGCCGCCGCCGGTGCATTGCGTCAGGCCGATGCGGGTATCCGCCACCTGGCGTTCGCCGGCGCGGCCTTGCAGCTGCCACAGGATCTCGACCATCTGCGCCACGCCGGTGGCGCCCAGCGGATGCCCCTTGGCCAGCAGGCCGCCGCTCGGGTTGACCGGCACGCGCCCGCCCAGGCGCGTCGCGCCGGACTTGAGCAGCGCCACGGCATCGCCACGCGGCGCCAGGCCGAGGGCTTCGTAGTAGAGCAGTTCGGCGATGGTGAAGGCGTCGTGCAGTTCGACCACGTCGACGTCCTGCGGGCCGAGCCCGGCCTGTTCGTAAGCCTGGCGCGCGGCGCGCGCGGTGATCTCGGCATCGAGGATATCGTCGTCGGCCTCCTCGCGCATGCCCGACACCACTACAGACGACAGCACCTTCACCGGCCGCGCCTGCGCCGGCCGGCGCGTGCTCAGCACCACCGACGCCGCGCCATCGACCTGCGACGGGCAGCACTGCAGCAGCGTCAGCGGGTCGGCGATCATGCGCGAGGCCAGCACTTCCTCGACCGTGGTGGTCTTGCGCTGCTGGGCATACGGGTTCAGCGAGCCGTGGTAGCGGTTCTTCACGGCCACTTCAGCGAGGTCGGACGGATTGGCGTCGCGCTCGTGCAGGAAACGCGTGCCGCGCATCGCATACACCGCGGGCAGTACCATGCCGGACTTCGCATAGAGGTCGGTCTTGTGGTCATTGCGCTGCAGCGGGATGGTGCCGCCGCCGAGCGCGGTCAGCTGCTCGATGCCGAAGACCAGCACCGTGTCGTATTGCCCGGCCAGCAGCGCGTGCCGTGCCAGGTGCACGCCGGTGGCGCCGCTGGCGCAGGCATTCTCGACGTTGTAGACCGGGATGCCCTTGAGCCCCAGATCGCGCACGATCAGCTGGCCGAGGATCATGCCGCCCAGGACGTTGGCGCAGTAGACCGCCTGGATGCGGCCGGCCGGCACGTCGGCATCGGCCAGCGCCTTCAGGATTGCCTGTTGCGCCAGCTCCGGCGCCAGCACGCCGGGGTGCCGGCCGAACGGCGTCATCGCGCCGCCATGGATGTAGATGTCCTGCATCTTGCTTACCTCTCCTTCTCTCGATCGATCAGACCGTGACGGCCTCGAAGACATAGCCCAGCTCGGCGTCATGCCGCTGCGCGTAGCGTTCGCCGATGACCGGACGCGCCGCGCCCTGCAGGCGGCCGAAGATTCGCACCGGCCCGACGAAATCGACATAACCCAGCGCATACGGAGCCAGTCCGCTCTTGGGCGCGGGATGGATCACGGTGAAGCTGTAGAGCACGCCCGTGCCGGTGATGGCGACGGTCTCGTGGCCGTCCGCCAGCGGCGAGTCGGCGGGCAGCGCCGGGAAGATCCACTCGCCGGTGGCGCGGTCACGCGAGGCGAGCAGGTGGGGGACGGGTTCCGCGCTCCAGAGCGGATAGGGCTGGTCTGACATGGCTGTCTCCTGTGGGTTGGCCTTGGCGTAATAGTTGTCGTCGGCGGCCTGCGCGACAAACGATATTTCCGGCGTTTTCGGTTGAGAAAAAGTCAAACGAAAAGGCGAGGCAGGGCGTCTGGAAAAGCGCTTTGTCCGGGGATTGGAGTCAGCCGTTCAGGGCTCGTCCTGCCGCGTTGCGTCGACTTCGGACCGGGCGATCACACCCACGCCGATGCGCCATTCAAGGCCGTGCCGCGCAGGCGCGGATTGCCTTCGACCGCACGGGCACCCTCGGTGTACGGATAGAACTTTCGCCCCGGCGTGGCCGAGACCCCGCTGCGGTCGAGCCCGGCGACGAGCGCAGTGGCGCCACTGTCATGCGCGCCTTCGGAGAAGGTGTCGAAGCGGCCCTGCCGCTGGCCGTCGGTGAACACGTCATGCGTGCGCGCTGCCACGCTGGCGGGCGCGCTGTTGCCGGCTTGCGCGGCATTGGCGTTCTGGAGGGAGACGGCGGCCACCAGCGAGATGGCGGCGGGAACAAGGGTGCGTGCGAGTTGGGCAATCATGATGTCGCTCCTGGAGACTGGTCATCAGAGAAAGAGGCGGACGGTGGCTGCTGCGCGTTTCCCGGTGTGGTTCCGGGGATGGCGCTGTGCAGCCGCCGTTGAGACCAATTTAGGCGTGGAGCGAACGTCGCACTAGAGAGTGGAATGGCGTTTCAATAGCAACTTCTGGTTGTCTGTGCTGCGGGGTAGCAGGCTCAGGTCACGACCCCGACCAGCCGTGACAGCGACTGCTCCGCGCCCCGGCCCGCTTCCACCACGAAGTCGATGAAGCGCCGGACCCGCACCGGCATCTGGCTGCGATGCGGGTAGTACATGTACATGCCGACATTGCTGCTGCTGTACCCCGGCAGGATCGCCTTCAGCCGCCCGCTCACGAGGTCGGCGTGGATCATGTAGGCGGGCAGCTGGCCGATGCCCATGCCGGCGCGCACCGCTTCGACCTCGGTTTCCACGTCATTGAAGCTCGCCACGGCAGGCACCTCCTGGTAGATCAGGTCGCCGTCCACCTGCAGCTCCCACGGCACCATGCGCCCGGTCGCGGGGCGGCGGAAGCCGGTGCACTGGTGCTGCGGCAAGTCGTCGAGGGTTGCCGGCTCGCCGTGCCGCGCCAGGTAATCCGGCGCCGCGCAGATGACCAGCGGCAGGTCGCACAGCCGCCGCGCCACCAGGTTCTGGCCGGGGCTGGTGCCGACGCGGAAGCCGACGTCGATCTTGGCTTCGACCAGGTCGGTGAAGAGGTCGCTCAGCACTACATCGAAGGTGATGCCGGGGTATTGTTCGCGAAAGCCCCGCACCAGCGGGACCAGCACGCGGCTGCCGAGCGACGGCGGAGCGGTCAGGCGGATCAGACCGTCGTTGTCGCTCTTGCTGCTGCGGACCTGCTCGAGCGCTTCGTCGAGCTGGCGCATGCCCGGCGCGGCCAGCTCGAACAGGCGTGCGCCTTCTTCCGTCAGGCTGAGCTTGCGCGTGGTCCGGTGCAGCAGGCGCACGCCGAGATGATCCTCCAGCGTGCGCACGGCCTTGCTGGCGGCCTGCGGGGTGACGCCAGCTTCCACCGCGGCGCGGTGGAAGCTGCCGGCGCGTACCACGCCGAGGAAGAGGGTGAGGACACGGGCCTTGTCCATGACTGGCAACGGATGGTGGAGAATGCCGCCATCATAGTGCCGATTTGGGGACAACCGGCGGGCGTGGGCCGCCACAGACCCCGTGCCTGTGAATTGCGGATAGAGCGAACAGAGCGGATTGAGCGGGCAGAGGCGTCTACTTCAGCTCGCAATGCATGCACAGCCCTGGCGGTATGCCTGCAATCCTGAGCGTGTGCGACGCGCGGACTTCAGCGGGAAGGTTCTCCGCGGAGACCAGCTGGAAGCCATAGCGGGCGAAATGACTCGGGCAATTGCTGGTCGCCAGTACGGCGCGACGCACGCCTTGCGCGCGCGCCCGCATCAATACCGCGGAGACCAGGTGAGTCGCCACCCCGAGCTGGCGATATTCGGGAAGGACGGCCACAGACCGGATGACGACGAGATCGTCGTATCGTTCGGCGCCGGCGCATCCAACGATGCGGCCTTCCAGCACGGCAACATGGAAAGTCTCCAGATGCGCTTCGATTTCGTGCTCGTCCAAGCCGCATTGCGCGAGAACCTTCGAAATTGCCGGCAGATCTTGCGTGCCCGCAGAACGAATGCGTAGATCTTTGATCATGATGAAGCCTGTCGCCGGCGGTCCTTGACGCGTGGGCGGATACGGAGTGTTTTGGTGTTGGCGGGAGAAAAGTACCTTATCAATCCCCGGCAGCCTAGGTTTTCGTACACTAGAAAACCCTAGGTCCTCGGGTAAGCCCTGTAGAGAAATACATTTCAAAATCGCGTCGAGCCTGCGGATCCCCGCCGACGCCGTCAGTTTGGGCGGCGTCGGCGGCATGTCGCACTTGCCGGACTAGTGCTCGACCAGGTGCTCGATGCGGATCGGAAGCTCCCGCACGCGCTTTCCCGTTGCGTGAAACACGGCGTTGGCTACGGCCGGCGCCACGCCCACCAGCGCGATTTCACCTAACCCCTTGACGCCCAGTTCGTTCACATGGGGATCGACCTCGTCGACAAAATGCGCTTCCAGCCCGTGGATATCCAGGTTGACGGGCACGAGGTAATCCGCCATGTGCGCATTCACCGGCCGGCCGTCCCGCGGATCCAGCGCGGTTCGCTCCATCAGCGCCATGCCGATGCCGCCGACCATCCCGCCCGTGCATTGGCTGGCTGCGAGCCGCGGATTCACGATACGACCCGCGCCATAGGCGCCGACCACGCGCCGGACACGGATCGTGGCGACATCGGGATCGATGGCGACTTCGACGAACACGGCACCGAAGGCATGCATGGAAAACCGGCTGCGCACCTCGCCATCCGGGCCTGCCGTGGCGCTCGCTTCGATGGCGCCGTCCGTGCGATCCGCGCGCGCCTGGCGCTGGTCCAGCGCGGCAATGCAGGCCGCGCGCACGGCCGAGCCGACGGACGCGAGGGTCATCGAGCCCCCGTGCGGCGGGGTAGGTGGGAAATCCGAACGGCCAAGGCTGAAGCGCACGCTGTCCATCGGCAGGCCCAGCGTCTCGGCGGCAATCTGCGTGATCGAGGTGTAGGTGCCGGGCCCCATGTCGCTGGCGGCGGCTTCGACTTCGGCCGTTCCGTCGGCAAGCAGGCGCACGCGGGCGCTGGCCTGGCCGTGGAAGACCGGGTAGCTGGCACAGGCCATCCCCCAGCCGATATGCAGGCGGCCGTCCCGCATCGAGCCGGGCGAGAGCGTGCGGCGGGACCAGCCGAACGCGTCGGCGCCGCGTTCGTAGCAGGCAAGCATGGAGCGACTGGAGAACGGCAGTTGCATGCCCTCGTCGAGCCCGGGTTCATTGCGCCGCCGCAGTTCCAGCGGATCCATCTCGAGGGCGTAGGCCAGCTCGTCCATCGCGCATTCCAGCGCAAAGACGCCGGTGGCCTCGCCCGGACCCCGCATAAAGGTCGGCGTGCCGATGTCCAGCGGCACCAGCCGGTAGCGAGTGCGCACATTGGGACAGCGATAGAGGAACGGCGTCACCGCAGTGAGTGCCTCGGTGAACTGCTCATGGCGGCTGGTTTCGCCGGTGCCTTCGTGCACGATGCCGGTCAGCCTGCCGTCGGGCGTTGCCGACAGCGCAATGCGCTGCACGGTGCGCGGCCGGTGCCCCGTCTGATGGAACATCTGTCGCCGCGACAGCACCAGCTTGACGGGCTTGCCCACTTCGCGCGCGGCGACTGCCGCCAGCGTGACATGCGGCCAGGTGCGCAGGCTGGTGCCGAAGGCGCCGCCGATAAACGGGCAGATGACGTGGACGTTCTCAGCCGGGATGCCGAGGATCGCCGCGATCTCGGCCTGCTCGTTGATCACGAACTGGCTCTTGCTCCAGAGCGTCAGCTGGTCGCCTTGCCAGGCGGCAACGGTGGCGTTCGGTTCGATCGGGAAGTGATTTTCTCGCGCGGCATCGTAGGTGGCGTCGATGCTGACGGCAGCCGCCGCCAGCGCGGCCTCGGGGTCGCCGCGGACCCGGTCCGCCGAATGGGGGCCTGGTTCGCGTCCCGCCTCCGGCACCACGGCTTCGGCGCGCTGGTCGAGCGGGTCGGAGACCGGTGATTCCTCGGCATAGCGAATCAGCAGCAGGCAGGCCGCATGCTCGGCCTGGTCCAGCGTCTGCGCCACGACCACGGCAACCGGCTGGCCATAGAAGCGGACGTGATCGTCCTGCAGGACATGCAGACGTTCGCCGTGTTCCGGATCGATAAAGCCCTTGTGCGGGGCGTACGCCAGTTTCGGCGCGTTTTCGTGCGTCAGTACCGCCAGTACCCCTGGCAGTCGGCGCGCGGCTTCGGCGTCGAGTGCGATCACGCGACCGAGTCCGATCGAAGCGCCCACGATCACCGCGTAGGCCTGTCCTGGCTGGTTGAAGTCGGCGGCATACTGCGCGCTGCCGGTCACCTTGGCGCGCCCGTCGACGCGGGCATGCGGCTGGCCGATATGGTTTGCGTTCATCTGCCTTCTCCTGCGAGTTCGAGGGCCCGTACCACCGTTCGTTGCAGCAGCGCGACCTTGTAGCGGTTGCCTGGCAGCGGGGTGGCGCCTGCAATCGTGGTAAGCGCTGCCGCCTCGAAGCTCGCGCGCGTGGGCGGCCTGCCTTGCAGCGCGAGTTCGGCCGCGCGCATGCGCCATGGCCGGGTGCCCACGCCACCGCATGCGAGGCGAGCGGCCTGGATCACGCCATCCCTGACCTCGAAGGCTGCCGCGGCAGATACCAGGGCAAACTCATACGAGGCCCGGTCCCGCACTTTCAGATAGCGCGCAGTCCGTGCATAGGCGAGCGGTGGAACTCGCACCTCGGCAATGAGTTCTCCGGCCTGCAAGGTGTGTTCGAGATGCGGCGTGGTTCCGGGCAGGCGGTAAAGGTCTTCCACGCGGAAATGGCGCGCGCCGTGCGGACCCCGTACGTGGACCACCGCGTCCAGCGCGACCAGGGCAACCGCAAGGTCGGACGGATGCGTTGCGGAGCAATGGTCGCTGGCGCCCAGGATGGCATTGCCCGCGTGCAACCCGTCGATGGCCGCGCAGCCGCTGTCCGGGGTGCGCTTGTTGCAGGCGGCATCGAGCATGCGGAAGTAAGGACAGCGCACGCGCTGGAGCAGGTTGCCGCCGATGCTGGCCATGTTTCGCAACTGGGGAGAGGCGCCCTCGACCAGCGACTCGGCGATCACCGGGTGGAGCCGGCAAACGTCGGGGTGCGCGGCGACATCGGACATGCGGGCCAGCGCGCCGATGACCAGCTCGTCGCCCTCCATGCGGATATGGTTCAGCGGCAGCGCGTTGATGTCTACCAGTTGCGTGGGCTGTTCCACGTGCTCGCGCATCAGGTCCACCAGCGTGGTGCCGCCGGCGATGAAGCGGGCCCCGGCCGCGGCCGCCGCCAGCGCTTCAGCTTCCGAGCCGGCTTTCTGCAGTGTGAACGGGATCATGGCAGCATCCTCCCGCCGACCTCGGCGATCGCCGCGACGACCCCCGCGTAAGCCCCGCAACGGCAGATATTGCCGCTCATCCAGAAGCGCACATCGTCGGCGGAGGTGGCATGACCCTCATTGATGCAGGCGACGCCAGACATGATCTGGCCTGCCGTACAGAATCCGCATTGGAAGCCATCGTGCGCGATAAACGCGGCCTGTAGCGGATGCAGCTCGCCGTCGGCCGACGACAGGCCTTCGATCGTGCTCACGTGGGCGTCGTTGTACATGGCGGCCAAAGCCAGGCAGGCGTTGATCCGGCGCCCGTCCACCAGCACCGTGCAGGCCCCGCACGCGCCCTGGTTGCAGCCCTTCTTCGTGCCCGTGAGGTCCAGGCGCTCGCGCAGTACGTCAAGCAGGGATTCGCGCGGATCGATATCGAGGCGATGCAGCGTGCCGTTGACCGTCAGGCACAGCGGCATGCGGGTTGAGCCGTAGCTATCGCCAGGCTGTGGTTGGCTTGCGTCGGAACGAACAGAACTGGACATAGTCGACATTCCTCTTTGCATAGCCCGGATGATTCGGGCGGTTGGGGACAGGGACTTCGCCCGGGCCTGCGCCAGCTTCGGCAGCGAACTGCCGGAACGACTGGGGGCGCATTCTGCAAGTCTCTGCAGGTTCGGCCTGACACTGGCCTGCCTCGGGACCGGAAGGTGTGTGGCTGCCTCGGACTGGTGGGACAGTCGTTGAAACGCTACAGGCACCGGCGGTCATCGCAATAGAACGTGGTTGCGCTGCGGTGGACGATTCTTGCGCTGACTCGTTGGATGATAGGTATGAAAAGGAGGACCAGCCGGCATGGCTTGCGTCAGGTCCCGCGGATTGTGCGGGCCGCTTTACTTCAACCGGATAAATTCATATGCTTTCATGCGCAGCGGGGACCTGGCCCTTGCCCCGACGCTACCGTCGTGGGCCCTTGCGGGGTATGTGCCTATGCGATCGCCGACGAGACATGGCGTGATCGATGCGGAGTTGCCGGTTCGTCCCGATGTCAGCAGCAGCGGACGCCCGTGGGCTGGCATCACCGTGCAGATCCATCACTGGCGCTCGGCCGGATCGGTGTCCTCTCCGGAGCTGGACCACGACATGCTTGCGATGCGACTCGCGGGACACGCCAGGCTTGAGCAGCGGCGACTGGGCCAGGTGCATCGCGGCATCGTTGTTCCCGGCAATATCAGCCTGCACCCGCGGCTGGTCGAATCCAGCTGGAGTTGGGACAGGCCCGGTTCCATCGTCATTGCGAGGATTCCGCAAAGCCTGCTGGCCGAAGCCGCTGATGCCACGATCCGCCAGCCACGCGCCGCGCACAGGCTCCGCAATTGCTTCGGGCAGCGCGACGGCTTCGCCGAGACCATTACCTTTACGCTGGCGCGAGAGATCCAGGCGGTCGCGCATCCGGCGCAAATGCTGATCGCCGAGTCCCTTTCCTGCGCGCTGTCGGCGCATCTAGTGCATCGCTTCAATGTCAGTGACCCGGGCGCCTCGTCACTTCCCGGCGGGCTCCATCCGCAGGCCCTCAGCAGGGTCCTGGACTATATCCACGGTACACCGGAGGCGGTGAAGCTGCAGGCGCTGGCGGATATGGCCAATGTCAGCCGCTTTCATTTTGCGCGCATGTTCAAGCGCAGCATCGGCGAAACGCCGATGGCGTATGTCGAGCGCGTTCGCTTGCTGCGCGCGCGCGAGATGATCCGCTCGGGAGACTATCCGTTGGCATTGGTTGCCACGCTTGTCGGTTTCGCCGACCAGTCTCACTTTGGACGGCGGTTCAAGCGGCATTTCGGATGTACGCCGGGTGAATTTGCCGGGCATAAGGATGCCAGTCAGGGAGCCGCTCTTTAGGCTGTCATGGGGCGGCGGTGGCCATGGCCGGTCCGGCGCCCGTCACCTGCCTCGGCGATTTCATCCATTCCGACGACGCCTTGAACCCTTCGCCATGTGAACAATGTCCCACCCCCCAAGGAGACAATCACATGACAAAGCATCCATTCGACCTGAGCGGCAAAGTGGCACTGGTGACCGGCGGCAACGGCGGCATCGGCCTGGGCATTGCCGAAGGGCTGGCCGCGGCCGGCGCCGATATCGCGATCTGGGGCACGAATGCCGACAAGAACGCTGCCGCTGCCGACCGCCTGGCCCAGCATGGGCGCAAGGTGCATACCGAGCTTTGCGACGTCGGCGACGAGCAGGCGGTCGATGCTGCAATGCGGCGCACGGTGGCGGCGCTGGGGCGCATTGACGGCTGCTTTGCCAATGCCGGCGTGGGCAGCGGCAGCAAGGGGCCGTTCGACCAGATGCCGACCGAGGCCTGGCGCAGGACCATGCGCGTCAACCTGGACGGTGCCTTCTTCACGCTGCGCGCCGCGGTGCGGCAGATGCTGGTGCAGGGCGAGGGCGGGGTGCTGTGCAGCACGGCCTCGGTCGCGGCGATTGAAGGCGCGCCGCGCTCCGAGCACTATGCGGCCACCAAGGGCGGCGTGATCTCGATGATGCGGGGGCTGGCGGTGGAGTACGCGCGCAAGGGCATCCGCGCGCACTCGATCCTGCCGGGCTGGATCAGGACCGAGATGACCAGCGTGGCCCAGGGTAACGATGCCTTCCAGGAAATGGTGCACAAGCGCGTGCCGATGCGCCGCTGGGGTGAGGGTAGTGACTTCGCCGGGATTGCGGTGTACCTGATGAGCGCGGCGTCGGCCTACCACACGGGCGATACCTTTGTGATCGACGGGGGCTACACGCTGTTCTGAGGCGGGCCAGAAGCGTGGGCGCGCCAGGCGGCACGCCCACGCGCGAGTTACAGCACGTCGTCCTTCAGGTGATACCAGTGGTACAGCACCCGCTGCCCCATCCTCCGGAACGGCGCGAACATCTGCGATTCCACCATCTCCCGCACATTCGGGAACGGCAGCGGCGAACGGAAGATCGGCAGTTCTGGCAGCGCGGAAGCCTTGCCAGCAATCAACGCCGCCAGCCGCTTGCCAGCCTGCGCGGAGTACATCACGCCATTGCCGCCGTACCCCATTGCGTAATAGATCGACTGCGCCGGATCCGGCTGCGTGATACGCGGCATCATGTCGTGGCTGACATCGACCCAGCCCCACCACGAGTAATCGACCTGGATCCCCTGCAGCGCCGGGAACTTGCGGTGCATGTCGCCGATCAGCTTCTGCTTGTACTGCTCCTGCGGCGCGTCGTTGCCGGTGATGGCGCTGCGGCTGCCGATCTGCAGGCGGCCGTCTGGCATCAGGCGGTAGTAGTGGCGCAGGATGCGGGTGTCGGTGATGACCTGCGTGGTGCGGAAGTTGCACGCGGCCAGTTCGCTGGCCGTGAGCGGGCGCGTGACGATGGAGTTCGACAGGATCGGGAACAGCCGGTTCTTGAGCTCGCGGTGCAGCGTCTGCGAGGTATAGCCGCCGGTGGCCACACCCACCGTACGGGCGCGCACGATGCCGCCGGGGGTGCGCAGGTAATGCACGCCGTTACGCGTTTCCCAGCCGGTCACCGGGCTGGACGGATGCACCCTGGCGCCCAGCTCGCGCGCGCGGCGCAGGTAGCCGAAGGCGAGCTTGCCGGCGTGGATGCCGATGCCTTCGGGCTCATGCATGGCGCCCGCGGCTTCCTTGTCGTCGACATACTCGCGCCGCACGGTGTCGGCGTCCATGATCCGTGCGTCGTACTTGAAGACTTCGCGCAGGAGCTTGGCTTCCTTCTCCAGCGCCGGCATCACCTTGGCGCGGTGCGCGATATACAGGTGGCCGCCGGGCTGCGGGTCGCAGTTGATGTCTTTGATCAGGCCCTTGAAGGTCTCCATGCCGTCGCAGACTTCCTCATGCAGGCGCAGCGCGGTATCCAGGCCGTAGCGCTGGATCCACTGCGAGCGCTTGAGCCGCCCGGACGCGCATTGCGCCTGGCCGCCGTTGCGCGTGCTGCAGCCCCAGCTGACGCGGTTGGCTTCGAGCACGGTGGCCTTGATGCCGTATTCCTGTGCCAGGAAGATGGCGCAGGTCAGGCCGGTGAAGCCCGAGCCGATGATCGCCACATCCACGTCGATGTCGTGCGTGATCGGGCCGTCGTCGGCGGGCGGCTCGCCCGCGGTGCCGATCCAGTAGGTGGGCGCGTACTCGCGGCCGTGGCCGGGATTGGGGGTGTGCAGCGGGTCGTAGGCGGGGTCGTACGGGCGGGCGGGAGCGGTGGACTGCTCGCCGGCAAGGAGGCTGCGGGGGGCTACGGCTTGCATGGCGCGTCTCCTCGGTCAGGCTGCGGGCGCTACGACGGGCGGGCGATCCTTGCGGTACGCGTTCTTGACCGCGATCTTGCCGTCGCGGAAGGTGAAGACGTCCACCATGCGCGCCTCGATGCGGGCGCCGTCGGCACGGGTGCCGCGGAAGGTGGATTCGCTCACGCCGCGGTCGCCCACGACAAAGTGGTCGCCATCGACCCACTGCGCGTCGGGGAAAGTCTGCCAGGCCAGCTGGAAGCCTTCGCGCACCGCGTCGCGGCCGATAAAGCTGCGGCCCAGCAGCTCGGGCCCGGCCACGCCGTGGAAGGCGCAGTCATCGGCCATGAAGCCCATCAGGGCCTCGATGTCGTGGCGGTTCCAGGCGTCGTTGAAGGCCTGCAGCAGTTCGATGCCGGCGGCGGTGTTGTCCTTGGACATGGGTTGGTCTCCTGAGTGTTGTCTGCCGGTCCGTGGGGAACCGGCCATGACTCGAGGATAGGGAAGCCGCGCGCGGCGCTGTAGCGCCAGTTCGGGACAATCGCTTGGGCCAGCGGCGGCAGACACCGCCGCGGGCCGGCTCAGGCCGCGGGACGGACCCGGGAAGTGACGGCGGCGATGGTTGCGGCGCCGCTGGCGGTGGCCTGCAGCTCACGCGCCACGCCCGCCAGCACGCGGATGCCGGGCTCGATGCGGTCCAGCGAGATCGACGAGTATCCCAGCCGGAAGCCATTGCGCGGCGCGGGCTCGGCCATGAAGAAGACGCTGCCGGGCTCTATCAGCACGCCCTGCAACTCGGCCAGCCGCGCCAGCGCATCGGCATCGAGCCAGGACGGCCCCTCGATCCAGCATGAGGCGCCGCCGGCGATCGGCACCGCGCGGAAGTCAGGCATATGCGTGGCCAGTGCCGCCAGCACGGCTTCGGCGCGCTCGCGGTGCGCGGCCGCCAGCCGGCGCAGGTGCGCGTCATAGTGGCCCAGCGACAGGAACAGCGAGAACGCGCGCTGGATATACGCCGACGGATGCCGAAGCATCAGCCGCCGCGCGCCGCGCAGCTCGGCGATCAGTGCCGCCGGCCCGACGATATAGCCGATGCGCAGCCCCGGCGCCAGGCTCTTGGACAGGCTGCCGACATAGATCACGCGGTTGCTGCGGTCCAGGCTCTTGAGCGTGGGGGTGGGGTCGCCTTCGAAGCGGCTTTCGCTTTCGTAGTCGTCCTCGATCAGCACGAAGTCAGCTTCCTCGGCCTGGCGCAGCAGGGCCTGGCGGCGCGCCAGCGGCATGGTGACGGTGGTGGGGCACTGGTGGCCCGGGGTCACGTAGACGTAGTCGCAGGCGCGTTGCGCGTCAGACAGGGTCAGGCCGTCGCCGTCGACCGGCAGCGGCACCAGGTGGGAGGTGTGCGAGCCAAAGATATTGCGTGCGTCCGGATAGCCGGGGTCCTCGATCCCCACCGGCGTGTCGGGGCTGACCAGCAGGTCGGCCAGCAGGTACAGCGCCTGCTGCGCGCCCACGGTCACCACGATCTCGTCGGCGCCGGCCCACACGCCGCGGCGCGGCAGCACGCGGGTGCGGATCTGCTGCACCAGCGATTCGTCGTCGCGCAGGATCATGTCCTGGGCCCAGTCGTGGATGTCGAGCACGCTGAGCGCCTTCAGGCAGCATTCTCGCCAGTCCGCCGTGGGGAACAGCACCGGGTCGTACTGGCCGTAGATGAAGGGATAGGGGTAGTCGCGCCAGTTGGCGCGCTTGACGATATTGCGCTGCTGCGTGGGGCGGAACACAAAGCGCCGCTCCCAGTCCGGCTCGCCTGAGCGGGCGGGCACCGCCTCGCCGCGCAGCGAGGCCACGCCGCTCACGCGCGTGCCCAGGATCTCCGGGTTGACGAAGTAGCCGCTGCGCTCGCGCGCCACCAGGTAGCCTTCATCGACCAGCTGCTGGTAGGCCAGTACCACCGTGTTGCGCGCCACGCGCAGTTGCGCCGACAGCTCGCGGCTGCTGGGCAGCGGCTCGCCCTGCGGCAGCTGCTCGTCAAGGATGGCCGAGACCAGCATCTGGCGGATCTTGCCCTGCAGGCTCAGGCCCGAGTGGGCATGCTGCTGGAACAGCTGGGACCAGAGGGTGGTGGGAGACTTCAGGCTCATGGGGCAGGGGCGTTGCCTAGACGGCGAAGCGCGCCAGCATACCGCACCGGCGCGCCACGTCAGTCATGGTCAGTCATCAATACTCATGCAGGTCCGGGCGCGGCATCTCCGCCAGCGGCACTACCGGATCCACGCTACCGCGAAACAGGTGCCGCGCGGCGTAGGCCACCAGCAGGATGCCCAGGCTCACCACACCCAGCGCAAGCGGCGTGCGCTGGTCGGGGATGAAGGCCATCGCCACCACGATGCCGATCATGCCGACGATCGCCAGGTAGGTGAGGTACGGGTAGCACCACATGCGCACGCGCAGCTGGCCCGGCGCTTCGCGCTCCAGGCGGGAACGCAGGCGCAGCTGCGAGATCGCGATCAGGATGTAGACGAAGATCGCCACCGTGCCGTACGAGTTCACCAGGAAGGCAAACACCGTATCAGGCGAGACATAGGACATCACCACCGCACCGTAGCCGAACAGGGTCGCCACCAGGATGGCGCGCACCGGCACGCCGTTGCGGCTCACGCGGGCCAGCGACTTGGGGGCGTCGCCACGGCGGGTCAGCGCGAACAGCATGCGCGACGAGGCATAGAGGCCCGAGTTAAGCGCCGACAGCACCGCGGTCAGCACGATCGCGTTCATGATCTGCGCGGCCGCCGGCACGCCCATCACGTTCAGTGCGCTGACGTACGGCGTGGCGATGCTGTTGGAGTTCCACGGTACCAGGCAGACCACCAGCAGGATCGAACCCACATAGAAAACCAGCACGCGCGTGATCACCGAGCTGGTGGCCTTGGCCACTGCCTTCTGCGGCTCGGCGGTCTCGGCGGCGGCGATGGTGACGATCTCGGCCCCGAAGTAGAAGCCCGTGGCGGCTACCGCTCCGGTCAGCACCGGTACGATGCCGTGCGGCATGAAGCCGCCGTTGGCGGTCAGGTTGGCCACCTGCATGCCATGGGCACCGGGCGCCAGGCCCAGCACATAGACGCCGGCGACGAACAGGAACACGATGATCGCGGCCACCTTGATCGACGCGAACCAGAACTCGAACTCGCCGAAGGACTTGACCGACACCAGGTTGGTCAGCGTCAGCATCACCAGCAGCACCAGGCTGATGATCCAGTTGGGCACGTCGGGCAGCCAGTAGCGCACCAGGTCGGCACCGGCCACGGCTTCCAGCGCCACCACGATGACCCAGAAGTACCAGTACATCCAGCCGGTCAGGAAGCCGGCCAGGTTGCCCACCGCCGGGCGGTCGCGCCAGGCTTCGCGCGCATACTCATAGAAACCGCCGGTGCCGGGCATGGCGCAGGCCATCTCGCCCAGCATGCGCATCACCAGCACCACCAGCAGGCCGGTGATCAGGAAGGAAAGGACCGCGGCCGGGCCGGCGGACTTGATGACGACGCCGCTGCCGACAAAGAGGCCTGCGCCGATCACGCCACCCAGCGCGATCATGGTCATGTGGCGTTGCTTCAGGCCGTGGGATAGCCCGTTGCCGGACTCTGGTTGTTGGATCATGTTGTGTCTCCTGTGCTGCGCTAGCTGTCGGTACTGCGTTGCAGCCAGTACAGCGTTTAAGGCAGGCGCCACGGCTTCTCTTCGGTATAGATGGCAGGGCAGTAATTGCCAGCCTGGGGCCGTGGTCGTTCAGTATTTGCAATCCCGGGGAGGGATGGCCTATCCGTACATGTCGACTTGTCTCCGGTGATCGCTTAAAAACTGGAACCAGAAGTTCCGAAAAATTGTTCTTTCACTGGAATGTAGGCCGTTCGCAGGGGAAGGTCAACCAGAAGTTTCGATAATTGATATGATTTGACTCTGAAAATGAAACTTACCTATGATGGAGCCAGGCATGAACGATATGCGCCTCGCCAAAAGTGACGCCAAGCCGGATGGAGACACGCCGGCACTGCGTTTGTTCGGCCTGCTCGAAGTCATCGCGGAGAAGGACCAGTCCTTCAACCTGCAGGCGCTGGTGGAAGAAACCGGACTGCCCAAGCCCACGCTGCACCGCATGCTGCAGCAGCTGGAGGCGGCGGGCCTGATCCAGCGCAACGGCGACGGGCGGCAATACGGCACCGGCCTGCGGCTGCGCCGGCTGGCGGAGAACCTGTTGCTCAACAGCACCTCGCACGGTGCGCGCCACATGGTGCTGCGCCGGCTGGTGGAAGAGGTGGGCGAGAGCTGCAACCTGACCGCGTTCTCCGGCGGCGAGGTGCTGTACCTGGACCGCGTGGAAACGGCGGCGCCGCTGCGCTTCTACCTGCATCCGGGCTCGCGCGTGCCCGCGCACTGCTCAGCCACGGGCAAGCTGTTCCTGGCGCAGCTGGCGCCGGCGCAGCGCCAGCGGCTGCTGGCCAACGTTGAGCTGGAACGCTACACGCAGAACACGCTGACCGACCACGCGCAGCTGGAAGCCGAACTGGAGCGCGTGAAGCGCGACGGCTACGCGATGGACGATGAAGAGTTCCTGCCGGGGCTGGTCTGCATCGGCGTGCTGGTGCCGGCCGTGGACGGCGGCAAGTCCAACCTTGGGCTGGCGCTGCAGGCCCCGGTGATGCGCGTGACGCGCGACAAGGTGCTGCAATTGCTGCCCGCGCTGCAGCGTGCGGCGGGCGCGCTGGCGGCGATCGAGGCCGACAGCGCCGGCAGCTGGCAGGGCGGCGCGGAAGAGGACGAATAGCGCGCACGGCGTCACGCGGATTGCTCCGCTTGCCGCAGTGCCGATGGCATGGCAGCAAGCAACAAGGAGCATGAGGTGACGCAAGACCAGTTTGGCAAGCCGGACCGGATGATTCCGGTGCGCAGCGCGTTCGGCATCGATTCCGGCCTGATGGTGCCGGCCTTCAGCCAGCGCGACGACCACGTGCCGGAGATCGATCCGGCCTACCGCTTCCAGCCCGAGGTGACGCTGGCAATCCTGTCCGGCTTCATGCGCGACCGGCGCGTGATGGTGCAGGGCCTGCACGGCAGCGGCAAGTCGACCCATATCGAGCAAGTCGCCGCGCGGCTGAACTGGCCTTGCGTGCGCGTCAACCTGGACGGGCATATCAGCCGGCTGGACCTGGTCGGCAAGGACGCCATCGTTATCCGCGACGGGCGCCAGGTCACCGAATTCCAGGAAGGCATCGTGCCGTGGGCGCTGCAGCGCCCGGTGGCGCTGATCTTCGACGAATACGACGCAGGCCGGCCTGATGTGATGTTCGTGATCCAGCGCATCCTGGAGCGCGACGGCAAGTTCACGCTGCTGGACCAGAACCGCGTGATCCGCCCGCATCCGTCTTTCCGTTTGTTTGCGACCTCCAATACCGTCGGCCTGGGCAACGTCAACGGCCTCTACCACGGCACCCAGCTGCTCAACCACGCGCAGATCGACCGCTGGAACGTGGTCGCCACGCTGGACTACCTGCCGCATGAAGAGGAGGCCGGCATCGTGCTGGCGCGCGTGCCGGAGCTGGACCACGACGCCGGGCGCGCGCTGGTCGATGCGATGGTGGCGCTGGCCGGGCTCACGCGCCGCGGGTTTGCCGCCGGCGATGTGTCGGCGCTGATGTCGCCGCGCACGGTGATCAGCTGGGCCGAGAACTGCCAGATCTTCCGCGACCCCGCGCTCGCCTTCCGGCTGACCTTCCTGAACAAGTGCGACGAAGCCGAGCGGCCGGTGGTGGCCGAGTACTACCAGCGTTGCTTTGGCCACCTGCCGGGCGAAGCCGCCGGCGTCAGCTCCGAGTCGGAGCCCGCGCGATGAGTGCGGCCACGGTCGCGCAGCAGTTGCGCCGGCGCCAGCGGCAGGATGAGCTGTCCGGTGCCGCGGTGCGCGCGATCACTGGCGATGCGGCGCTGCATTTCCGCGACGGCCAGCTCTGGCGCGCGATGCGCCCGGTGCCGCAGCATGCGCCGCACTTGCGCACGGACCTGGAAACTGACACGGCCACCTGCCTGCGCGGCGCGGCCGATGGTGCCGCCCTGCGCCAGGCGCATTCCGACGCCGCGCTGCATCGGCAGCTGTGCCCGGCAGATGCGGTCGAGCGCCTGGTCTTCGAACTGCTTGAGCAGCTGCGTTGCGAGACCCGCCTGCCGCGCGGCATGGCCGGCGTGGCGGCCAACCTGCGCCACCGCTTCATGGCGTGGTCGCGGGCCTTCCATCGCTCCGGGCTGACCGAGGGGCATCTCGGCATCCTGCTCTATACCGTGGCGCAGGTGTCGTGGTCGCGCCTGACGGGTGAGCCGGTGCTGGAAGAGACCGAAGACCTGATCGAAGCCACGCGCGCCGCCATCGTGCCGGTGCTCGGCACCGCGCTGGCCGGCCTGCGCGCGCAACGCCACGACCAGGCCGCCTACGCCGCGCACGCACTGGCGCTGGCGCGCGCGGTGGCGCAGATGATCCGTACCGAAGCCCCGCTTGCCGGCGAAGACGACGACAACGCAGCCTCGGCTGCGCGCGCCGGGTTTGCGCTGTGGCTGGATTTCGACGAACCGCCTGCGGAAGACTTTGCACTGGCCGACAGCGGCCACAGCCGCGTGCTGGCCGACGCCACCGACGGCTACCGCGTCTTCACCACCTGCTACGACCGCGAAGTGCGCGCCGCCACGCTGGTGCGCCGCGCCTTGCTGGACGAGTACCGCACGCGGCTTGACGCACGCATCGCGCGCGCTGGCGTGAACATCGCCCGGCTGGCGCGCCGGCTGCGCGCCGCGCTGTCGCAGCCGCGCGTGGACGGCTGGTCCTTCGGCGAGGAAAGCGGCCGTATCGACGGCCGCCGCCTGGCGCAGCTGGTCTGCTCCCCCTCCGAGCGCCGGCTCTTCCGCCTGGAAGCGCACAAGGCTCATGCCGACTGCGTGGTCGGCTTCCTGATCGACTGCTCCGGCTCGATGAAGGCGCAGGCCGAGCCGCTCACGCTGCTGATCGACATGCTCACGCGCGCACTCGACCAGGCCGGCGTGGCCACCGAGGTGCTCGGCTTCACCACCAACGCCTGGAACGGCGGCCGCGCCCGCGCCGACTGGCTCGCGCGCGGCCGCCCG